>JACPGA010000105.1 GCA_016182705.1 Deltaproteobacteria bacterium | reverse complement strand
AGGTATATCCCTGTCATCATGCTTACCGGCAGGGCCGAGATAGAAGACAAGGTAATGGGTTTCGAGGTTGGGGCAGAGGATTATATAAACAAGCCCTACAGCCTGCAGGAGGTAGCGGCCAGGGTAAAGTCGCTCCTTCGCATGCGCTCCCTTCAGACAAAGCTCCGTGAAACAGAAAAGGTCGCGGCTTTGGGAGAGATGGTAGACGGCATAGCCCACGAGATAAGAAACCCGTTGACCGCCATCGGCGGCATGGCCCGCCGCCTTTATGAAGGCGAAGCCGACCCGCAGCACAAGGAGTACGCCCAATGGATAATAAGGTCGGTCGAGCGGCTCGAGAGGATGCTTCAGAGGATAGACGAGTATAAGCGGATACTCGTGTCGACCTTTTCCAGGGGCGACATAAACATGGCTGTCGAGGCTTCCGTAAAGGACATAAAGGACTTCATAGAGGGGCATGGGAAGCAGATAGCCGTAAAGATGAACCTCATGCCCGAGCCTCCGCCAGTGAACTATGATTACGGCAACATGAAGACCGCTCTATTGAATATACTCCAGAACTCTGTCGAGGCCATCATGGGGGAGGGAACGATCACTGTCGAGACCTTGCCCACGGCGGACGGCACCATCGCCATAAAGGTGATCGATACAGGCATAGGCATGGAAAAAGAAGAGATAAGAAAGATATTCAACCCTTTCCAGTCAACCAAGTTCGAGGGAGCCGGCCTGGGCCTTACCATAACCTACAGGATAATCCAGGACCACGGCGGTGAGATCGAGGTAGACAGCGTAAAGGGTAAAGGCACGACCGTCACCGTGAGGCTCCACCCGGCAAGGCAGTGAGCAAAGGGCAGCTTTTTCAGATGGTTATGATGGTATCCTTAAGAAACTTCTCATCCCTCTCGGGGTAGTCGATATTGTAATGCAGGCCGCGTGACTCTTTCCTTATGCGGGCTGTTTTGATTATCAGCTCGGCAACTGTAGCTATGTTACGGAGTTCCACGAGGTTGTTCGTGATGGTGAAGTCCCAGTAGTACTCGTTTATCTCGTTCTTCAGCAGGGTCATCCTTCTTTCGGCCCTTTCAAGGCGCTTGTCAGTCCTTACGATCCCCACGTAGTTCCACATGAAACGCCTTATCTCGTCCCAGTTCTGGGTGATGACAACGGCCTCTTCGCTTACAACGGCCCCTCCGGTCTGCCAGGCCGGTATCGATGGTATCCCGGTTTTTTCGCTCTTTACCATTTCAACCGCGTGGTTTGACGCCCTTTCGGCAAAGACCAATGCCTCCAGGAGCGAGTTTGAGGCAAGCCGGTTCGCGCCGTGAAGGCCGGTTGAGGCTGTCTCTCCTATGGCGTACAGGCCCTTGACGCTGGTCTGGCCGTCGCGGTCTGTCTTCACGCCGCCGCAGGTGTAATGCGCGGCCGGTACTACCGGCAACGGCTCTTTTGTCATGTCAAAGCCGAACTCAAGGCACTTGGCGTATATGTTCGGGAACCTGTCTTTTACGAAGTCGGCAGGCTTTGAGGTGATGTCGAGGTAGACGCAGTCGTCTCCGCTTTTTTTGAGCTCACGGTCTATTGCCCTGGCCACAATGTCCCTTGGCGCGAGGTCGGCCATGGGGTGGTGGGCCTTCATGAAGGCGGTGCCGTCCTTGAGGCGTAGGACCGCGCCTTCGCCCCGTACCGCCTCTGATATGAGAAAGCTCTTGGCTTTTGGGTGGTACAGGCACGTGGGGTGGAACTGGATGAACTCCATGTTGGCGATCTCGGCGCCGACCCTGTAGCTCATGGCTATTCCGTCGCCGGTCGCGATATCCGGGTTGCTTGTATACAGGTACACCTTCCCGGCCCCGCCGGTCGCGAGCACGGTCGCCTTGGACAGGAAGGTGTTCACGCTTCCGGTCTCCTTATCCAGGGCATACGCCCCCCAGACCATCTCCTTTTCAGCCGAGGCTACGAACTTGGAGTGGGAGATGAGGTCGATTGCTATATGGTTTTCAAAAACGGTTATGTTGGGGTTTGACCTGACGGCTTCAACGAGCGCCTGTTCCACGGCCCGGCCAGTCAAGTCCTGGGCGTGGACGATCCTTCTTTTTGAATGGCCGCCTTCTTTGCCGAGGTCGAGACCATTTCCGGCCCCGGCCCTTTCAGAGAACTTGACCCCGAGCTCGATGAGCTCGTTTATTCTCGCCGGGCCGTCCCTGACGACTAGCTCGACAATCTCGCTGTCGCAAAGGCCCGCTCCGGCGTAGAGGGTGTCTTTTATGTGCGCCTCAAAGGTGTCCTCTTCGCTCAGGACCGAGGCTATGCCGCCCTGCGCGTAGAATGTGGCAGACTCGGAGATGTTCCTTTTGGTCAGAAGCGTGACGGTTCCAAACCTTCCTGCCTTCAGGGCGAAGTCAAGCCCGGCGATGCCGCTTCCAATGACGAGGAAATCGGATCTTACTTCCAATGGGGACTCCTTCTATATAAAAAAACTAAATTTTTTGCAGGGTTGGGCGATATGTACACCAGAGGTAAAGATTAATTCAAGCCCCGGGTTTTGTCAATTTATAAATGGGATTTGAAGGCCGGTGTGACAAAAAGTCCTTGCCCTTTTCGGCCCTGCATTGTAGACTATCTCAAGGAATTCTGCTGGTTTGTACGCGGTCAGGCCCGCTTTTCAAAGCCTGTCCCTCAAGAAGTGTGTATACCACGGTCATGCAAACGCCCATGAAAAAAATCATTCTATCGGTATTTCTTCTCGTAGCCGCCGGAGGGCTTGCCTCAACGGCCTGGGCCGACTTTTTTCAGTATACGGATGATGCCGGGGTGGTGCATATAACCAATGTTCCCACTTCAAAAAAATACAAATGGATGATGGAGGAGAGAAAGACTGCCATATTTTCTCCTTCCAATCCGGCGTACAGGAAAATATCAAAACAGAAGTTCGATGAAATGATCAGCTCCAGCGCCGCAAAATACGGCATTGACCCGCACCTCGTCAGGGCCATTGTCAAGGCCGAAAGCGACTATGATGAAAAGGCCGTCTCCAAAAAGGGCGCCACAGGCCTGATGCAGCTCATGCCGGCCACTGCCACGAGGATGGGCGTAAAAAATATCAACGACCCTGAGGACAACGTAGATGGCGGCATCAGGTACTTATCGAAGCTCCTCAAAATGTTCGACTGGCAGGTCCCCCTTGCCGTTGCCGCGTACAATGCAGGTGAAAACGCCGTCGTGAAATACGGCAACAAGGTGCCGCCGTACAGCGAGACACAGACCTACGTCAAGAGAGTGCTCCATTACTACAGTGTCTACAAGGGCTCTGACTGATGTGGACTCGTTCAGCGGCCTTGAACCTTCCTAACAGCATAACCCTCATAAGAATAGGGATGACCCCGGTCCTCGTTGTCATGCTACTTTCTCCGGGGCGAGGCATGTCGCTGGTGTCGGCGATCATATTTGTCCTCGTGTGCGCCACCGACTGGCTTGACGGCTACATCGCCCGGAAAAAAGGCATAATAACGTCTCTGGGCAAGTTCCTCGACCCTCTGGCTGACAAGCTCCTCATAACAGCGGCCTTCATCATGCTCATTCCCCTTGGGAGGGTCCCTGCCTGGGCAGTGGCCCTTATGATAGGCAGGGAGATAGCCGTTACGGGGCTGCGCGCCATAGCTGTCGACTCAGGCGTAGTAATCGCGGCGAGCAACCTTGGAAAGCTCAAAACAGTTGCCCAGATAGTCTGTCTTGTGCCTCTCATCATCCATTACCCTTGGGTCGGAGTGGACTTTCAGGCCGTTGGAGAGGTCCTGCTTATCGCGGCTTTTGCCCTCACCATGTGGTCTGGAATAGATTATTTTCTTGGTTTTTTCAGAGCCGGCGCTTCGTCTGAAAATTGACAAAAGCCTTGCCTCAGGGTAAAATTCTGTAATCCCCGCGCATCCTGTTCCCGCATCTTGAGTCCTTGCCTTTTAATCCAAAAGGGCCACGGTTCCTCCTTTATGCGTCTCAAGCTGACTAACAGGTTCATCCTCCTCATCAGTGCCGTTCTCATGGCCGGCATAACGTCGCTCTTCTATTTCGATTTCAGGTCGGATTCCCTGTTGCTCGAAGAGATGGGCGCGGACGAGGCAAGAAAACTCTCTAACGCCATCTTCGACCAGCTGCATACCTCCATGAGGCTCGGCGGCGGCCGCCTCGAAAACCGCGCGATAATCGAACGGTTCCGCAAGATCNNNTCCGCAAGATCGACGGCATAGAGGAAATACGGATAGTCCACGGGCCATCTATTGACAAGCAGTACGGCATAGAGATGGACGAGGTCCCGAGGGACGCCCTTGACAGGGCCGCGCTTGAAGGTGTCCCGTCGCAAGCCGTAAACCGCTCGCATTCCGGGTACAAGGTGGCCAGGACTGTCATGCCGGTGCTCTACGATAAAAGCTGCGGAAAATGCCATTTCGGCAGGAGCGGAGGCGTCTCCGGCGCGCTCTCCGTGACTGTGTCCATGAAGGAACATGAAAGGATCATCTCCAGCCACAGGATTAAATTCTATATCTGGGGCGGTGCCATACTGCTCGCGACCTCTTTCGCGGTCCTCATGCTCGTGCACAGGAGGCTTCTCGAGCCCCTGGAGAGCCTCAGGCAGGGGGCTCTGGAGCTTGCTGGCGGAAGGTTCGACTACAGGGTGCATCTGAGGTCAGGGGATGAGTTTGAAGAGCTGGGAGAGGCGTTCGACGGCATGGCAGCTTCCCTCGCGGCGGCTGCCGAAGACTTGAGGCATGGCAGCTTCCCTTGAGACGGCCTCCGAAGACTTGAGCGAGCTCGGAGAGAAGTACTCCAAACTGGTCAACATGGCAGCCGACGCCATACTCCTTCGCGACCTTGAGACAGGCCTGTACGCCGAAGTGAACAAGACCGCTGTAATGCTTTCGGGATACTCCAGGGATGAACTGCTCAGGATGGGGCCCAAAGACCTGTTCCCTCTCCAGAAGCTGTTCGATTACAACCAGGCCGTGCGGCGTTGGGTGCATGATGAAAAAGGCTATCTCCTTGGCGCGATGGTCACCAAAAAGGATGGCTTCCTGGTGCCGGTGGAAATAGCGGCGTCCCTCATCGAGATAAAAGACAGGAAATACATACTGGAGATATGGAGGGACATCTCCGAGAGAAAAGGGCTTGAAGAAACCATAAGAAGGCAGCTCGGGGTCCTGGAAGAGACTGTCAGGGTGCGCACCGCGGAGCTGGACAGCTCTGTAAACGAGCTCGAAGAGGCGTACAGGAAGCTTAAAAACTCCGAGCAGATGCTCATTCAGTCAGCAAAGCTCATATCCCTGGGCGAGATGGGCGCCGGAATAGCCCATGAGCTCAACAGCCCGCTTGCCGGGATACTCAGCATTGCGGAGGTCCTTCTTGCAAGGACGCCGAAAGACGACAGAAACTACTTCCTTCTCGAAAAGATAAAAGACGCGGCCGTAAGGTCAAAGTACATCATCCTCGACATGCTCACCTATTCCAGGCCTTCAAGGGAAGTGTACGCCCCGACATTCCTGAACGAGTGCATACGGGCCACTCTTACCATATTCACCTCCGAGGTGAAAACGAAATCAATCGAGATAGTCGAGAAATTCGACCCTCAGCTCCCAAAGGTGATGGGGAACAAAGGGCAGATAATGGAAGTGGTCCTTAACGTCCTGAAAAACGCGAGGGACGCCATGGGCGGGGCAGGCACGATATTCATATCGACCGAGTCAGTAGAGGAAAACGGGAGCAGATTCGCGATGGCCGAGTTCAGGGACACCGGAGCCGGCATACCCGCTGATCTGGCGGACAAGATATTCGACCCCTTTTTCACGACCAAGGAGAAGGGCGGCGGCCATAATATCGGCCTTGGGCTTTCAATATCGCTCAGCATAGTAAAGGAGCACGGCGGCAGGATAGAGGCGGCGAACAGCCCTGAAGGAGGCGCTGTTTTCCGTATTTACCTGCCGGTTCACACTGGTGAACGAGAACGCCTGGCAGGCAGCGGATCTGCCGCGCAAACATGAGTTTTTTTCATGAAGCTGAAAATTCAGCGGGTATGGCTGTAAATTTTCAACTAACCCTTAAGACTGAAAAAAATGAGCCGATAAGATAGGAGGTTTGGATGGCTGAGAGGGAAAAAAAAGTCCTCATAATAGACGACGAAGAGACCGTTGGCATCGGGATGTCAGAGATGCTCAAGGACGCCGGTTTCAAAGCCCAGTACGTGACCAGTGGCAAAGATGGCATAAATGTGCTTAAAGACACGGACTGTTCACTGGTATTCATGGATATGATAATGCCCGGCCTGAACGGGCTCGAGACTTTCAGGGAAATCAAGAAAGTCCGCCCCGGCATAAGGGTGGTGCTCTTCACAGGATACTTCAAGGATGCCGACCGGGACATATTCCAGGGGGTCAAGGAAGGCATGATAGACGCGTATATCAGGAAACCGTTCTTTTCAGAGGAGATAGTCTCGACCGCCACAAAGTATGCCTGAAAAGGCGCGCTGAAAAGGCAAGTGATTTCAGGTGTTTGGCAGGAAAAGAAATCGTTTGAAGACTGCCTTGACAAGCGTAGGCTGAATTTACTATCATAATGTTGACAATTTTTGTCACCACCACTATCAGGGACGATGACCGACAGAATAGGCGAGCTACTTCTCAGGGAAAGACTAATAACCACCGACCAGCTCAAGAAAGCTATCGATGAGCAGAAAAAAAGCGGTGGAAGGCTCGGCTATAACCTTACAAAACTGGGGTATATAACCGAAAAGGATTTGACCGGCTTTTTGAGCCGCCAGTACGGCATTCCAACCATAGACCTTTCCACCCACGAAATAGACCACGAGATAGTCAAGCTCATCCCCGAGGATGTCGCGCAGAAATACCAGGTCATCCCGGTGAGCAGGACAGGCTCGACCCTTGTGGTCGCGATGGCCGACCCTTCCAACATATTCGCCATAGACGACATAAAGTTCCTCACCGGCTACAACGTCGAACCTCTCGTCGCTTCCGACGCGGCCATCAAATCCGCCATTGAAAAACACTACGATGCCTCTGAAATGGGCGGACTCGAGGGCGTTCTTACGGAGTTCGACGAAAGCGAGATGGAGGTCATCCAGGACGAGGAGGAAGTAGACCTCTCTGACCTCAAGAAGGCCGTCGAGGACGCGCCGGTCGTCAAGCTCGTCAACCTTATCCTTACCGACGCCATTAAAAAAGGCGCCAGCGACATACATATCGAGCCCTATGAAAAGACCTTCAGGGTAAGGTACAGGATAGACGGAGTCCTTCATGAGGTGATGAAGCCTCCCATAAAGCTCAAGAACGCGATAGTGTCGAGGATAAAGATCATAAGCCAGCTCGACATCGCCGAGAGGCGCCTGCCGCAGGACGGCAGGATAAAGCTCAAGCTCTCGAAGAGCATGGAGATGGACTACCGGGTGTCCGTGCTCCCGACCCTGTTCGGCGAGAAGGTCGTCATGAGGCTCCTGGACAAGTCCAACCTCCAGCTCGACATGACCAAGCTCGGCTTCGAGCAGAAGGCCCTGAACGACTTCATGAGCGCCATCCACAGGCCATGGGGCATCGTGCTGGTAACGGGGCCCACAGGAAGCGGCAAGACAACGACCCTGTACTCTGCGCTTTCCGACCTCAACAAGATATCCGAAAACATATCGACCGCGGAAGACCCGGTCGAGTTCAACCTTCACGGCATCAACCAGGTGCAGATACACGAGGACATAGGCCTGAACTTCGCGGCCTCCCTGAGGAGTTTTTTGAGGCAGGACCCCGACATCATAATGGTCGGAGAGGTCAGGGACTACGAGACGGCCGAGATAGCGATAAAGGCCGCCCTGACGGGCCATCTCGTCCTTTCAACGCTCCATACCAACGACGCCCCTTCCACCGTCAACAGGCTCTTGAACATGGGCATAGAGCCCTTCCTTGTCTCTTCAGCCTGCAATCTCATACTGGCGCAGAGGCTTGCAAGGAAGATATGCAAGGACTGCAGGACCAAGATGCCGAGCGCGGAAAAGGTGCTCATCGACCTTGGGTTGTCTCCTGCCGAGGCCGCAAAAATGGAGGTCTTCAAGGGCAGCGGCTGCGCGACCTGCGGAGGGACCGGCTACAAGGGCAGGATAGCCCTTTATGAGGTAATGCCGTTCTCCGAAACGATAAAAGAGCTCGTCCTGAACGGCGCGTCATCGTCCGAGATAAAGAGGGCGGCCATACGCGAAGGCATGAAGACCCTGAGGATGAGCGGCGTGACCAAGGTAGGCGAGGGAGTGACCACCATCGAGGAGATACTCAGGGTCACGATGGCCGATTAGCGGTTTAATCTGTCTTTGTAACTTTAGTCCTTACGCCGGAGAGCCTTTATTACTTAATATTCCAGAAGAAACTCCGGCCAGGCTTTTTAACGCAGTTCAAGGAGAAGTGATGGAAGCAGAAGGCGGCTCTCCCAAATATAACCTTCAGGAACTCCTCAGAATAATGATAGACCAGGGCGGCAGCGACCTGCACATAGCAGCCGGTTCGCCCCCGAGGATAAGGGTTCACGGCAAATTGAACCCCATGACAAGCCCAGTCCTCTCGGGGACAGAGTCAAAGCAGGTCTGCTATTCCGTCCTGACCGACATCCAGAAGCACAAGTTCGAGGAAGAAAACGAGCTCGATTTTTCGTTCGGGTTGAAGGGACTGTCGCGTTTCAGGGGCAACCTCTTCGTACAGAGGGGAACGGTAGCCGGGGTCTTCAGGACCATCCCGTTCAAGATAAAGTCCTTCCAGGAACTCGGCCTGCCTCCGATAATCGAAGAGCTGTCCAAAAAGCCGCGCGGCCTGGTGCTTGTCACCGGCCCCACAGGCAGCGGTAAATCAACCACGCTGGCCTCGATGATAGACAAGATAAACACCGAGCGCCCTGAGCACATCATAACGATCGAAGACCCTATTGAGTACCTGCACAACTCCAAGACGGCCCTCGTAAACCAGCGGGAAGTCGGCTACGATACCCAGGCTTTCAATAAGGCATTGAAATATATTCTGAGGCAGGACCCGGACGTCGTCCTTTTAGGAGAGCTGCGCGACAAGGAGACCATAGAGACGGCCCTCACCATAGCCGAGACAGGACATCTGTGCTTCGCGACGCTGCACACGAACTCATGCATCCAGACCATAAACAGGATAGTTGACGTGTTTTCCGCCGACCAGCAGCCGCAGGTCAGGGCGCAGCTCTCGTTCGTGCTCGAGGGCGTCATATCCCAGCTCCTTTTGCCAAGGGGTGACGGGCGGGGCAGGGTGGCCTCTGTAGAGATCATGGTGCCAAACGCAGCCATAAGAAACCTCATAAGGGAAGGAAAGATACACCAGCTGTATTCACAGATGCAGGTCGGGCAGAACAAGTTCGGCATGCAGACCATGAACCAGAGCCTTATGAGCCTGTATTCAAAGAGACTCATAACCCTCGAAGAGGCGCTCGGCAGGAGCCAGGAGCCTGACGAACTGCGCCAGATGATGGTCAACGCCGGGGTCATGCGCACCGGCCCGGCCGGGAGGACAATCTAAGCCATGCCTACCTTCGTTTACTCAGGAAAGACCGCAAGCGGTGAGTTGAGAAAAGGGGAGCTTCAGGCGGCAAGCGTCGCGCAGGCGACAGCCGCGCTCAGGCGCCAGCAGATAATGCCCTCTTCTATTTCGAAAAAAGGCGGGGGCCTGTCCGGCATAAATATAAAACTGCCCGGGTTCGCCGAGAAGGTCAAGACAAAGGACCTGGTCATATTCAGCCGCCAGTTCGCCACGATGATCGACGCGGGGCTTCCGCTGGTGCAGTGCCTGGACATCCTTGCCACACAGCAGGAAAATGCCGAGTTCAAGAGGGTCCTCATCGAAGTCAAGTCGTCTGTCGAGGGGGGCTCGACCTTTGCCGACGCCTTGAGGAAGCACCCCAAGGTCTTCGACGACCTGTACGTGAACCTCATAGCGGCCGGAGAGGTGGGCGGCATCCTCGACACCATCCTCAACAGGCTCTCAGGCTTTCTGGAGAAGGCCGAAAAGCTCAAGGGCAAGATAAAGGGCGCGATGACCTATCCTTCGGCAGTCATTGTCATAGCAGCCCTGATTGTCACCGGACTGCTGCTGTGGGTCGTTCCCATTTTCGAGAACATGTTCGCGAGCTTCGGCCAGTCCCTTCCGGCGCCCACGCAGGTTGTCGTCAATATGAGCAAATTCCTGCAGAGTTCCTGGTATATCCTCTTAGGCTTCATATTCGGCACGATCGTAGGCATCAAATATGCCTACAAGACACCGAAGGGCCGCAAGCTCATAGACCAGCTTTTGCTGAAGGCGCCGGTCATAGGCGACCTCATAAGGAAAACCGCGGTCGCGAGGTTCACGAGGACGCTCGGCACCATGCTCTCAAGCGGCGTGCCGATACTCGAAGGCCTTGAGATAGTTTCAAAGACCTCTGGCAACGTCGTAATCGAAGAGGCCATCATGAAGGCCCGCACCAGCCTCAGCCAGGGAAAGACGCTTGCCGATCCTCTCATGGAAACCAAGGTGTTCCCCGGGATGGTCACCCAGATGATAGCGGTCGGAGAGTCTACCGGCGCGCTCGATAACATGCTCACGAAGATAGCCGATTTTTACGAAGAGGAGGTCGACCAGGCGGTAGAGGCGCTGACTTCACTCATCGAGCCTATGCTCATGGCCTTTCTCGGCGTGGTCGTCGGCGGTCTTGTCATAGCTCTGTATCTGCCGATATTCCAGATAGCAGGCGCCGCGGGTGGCTAAGACGGGCAGAAAATGACGCAGGCACAACCCAGGGGAACGCTAAGGGCCAGACTTCTCACTATGATGATACTGCGGGTGGTGCTCGCGCTCGCGTTCCTCGGCATTACCGCATGGTTCCAGGTAAAGGAGTATACCTTTGCCAGCCTTAACTTCTATCCGCTCTACGTAATAGTCGCCGCGGTAGGGCTGCTTACGATATTTTACGCGCTGCTCCTGAACAGGGTGGGCAACCTCAGACTGTTCACTTATTGCCAGATAACAGTCGACATCGCCCTTGCTACCGTCATCGTCTATATAACCGGCGGCACCGCAAGCTATCTCCATGCCCTTTACCCGCTTTCAGTTATCGGGGCTTCCATACTCCTTAATAAATCCGGCGGTTTTTTCGCGGCGTCGGTCTCCAGCATCGCCTACGGGGTCCTTATCGACATGGACTTCTACGGCATGCTCCCTTTGAAGTACAAGATTATCGACAACCCTGCCGTTCCAGCGTGGGAAGACGTCTTCATGACCGTTTCCACGAATATCCTCGCCTTCTTTACGGTCGCGTACCTTACCGGTTACCTTGCCGAGCGTACCGCCAAGGTGGAGAGGAAGCTCGAGGAAAAGGAAATAGACTATGAAAAGCTTGAGACTCTGAACAGGCAGATAGTCGGCAATATCACGAGCGGCATAATGACGCTCGATGAAAAAGGCAGGATAACCACCTTCAACCGGGAGGCCGGGGTCGTAACCGGCTATTCTCTGAGAGACGTGTACTACAGGGATGTCAACGAGATATTCCCGGGCATGCTGGATAAGGGAAAAAAGGCTGCCCAGTCAGGCGACAGGGTCGAGGAGAAGTACTCGAAGAGCACAGGCGAAGAGATATACCTGGGCTTTACCATATCCTCGGGCCAGGGCGGGGAAGTGGACAGCATAGTCATATTCCAGGACCTCACGAGGCTCAAATCCATGGAAGAGGAGCTCCGGCGCGACGAGAAGCTCAAGGCGCTCGGAGAGTTGTCCATAGGCATCGCGCACGAGATCCGGAATCCGCTCGCCTCGATAAGCGGCTCCATACAGATGCTACGTGAGGAAGTGAGCCTTGCCGGAGACAACAGGAAGCTCATGGACATAATCCTGCGCGAGACGGAAAGACTCAACCAGCTCATAACTGATTATCTCCTGTTCGCGAAACCAGCCAGGGAACTGAAAGATTCAATAGACCTGGGCTCTCTCATAAGCGAGACGATGGAGGTGTTCAGGCATTCGCCTGACGCTTCAAATATCATGATTGACTGCCGCATCGACGGCAGCTTCCGCGTACTCGGGGACGCCCGTCAGCTGGGCCAGGTCTTCTGGAACCTGTTTCTGAACGCGGCTCACGCCATGCCCGGAGGAGGCGCTTTGACGGTATCGGCTTCATACGTCGATGCCGAGCCGGTAAGGGGAGGGGCGCCCGGGGAGTATGTCGAGGTAAAGGTCGCGGACACAGGCAGGGGGATCGCCCCCGAGGACCTCAAAAGGATATTCGACCCGTTCTTTTCCACGAAAGACGAAGGCACGGGACTGGGCCTTGCGATAGTGCACAGGATAATTGAGAGCCACAACGGCAGGCTGGACGTGAAAAGCGTTCAGGGAATGGGCACCTCGTTCAGGATACTCCTTCCTGTAGAGGGCCTGTCCGAGGCTTTGAAGGCATAGAGGCATGGCAAAGAACAGGATACTCATAATAGACGATGAACGGGACATGCGCGAGCTCCTTGAGATAATGCTGAGGAAGGAGGGCTATGAGCCCGTCGGCATCCCGTAAGCCAAGCTCGCTTTGGAGCGGCTCAAAAACGAGGATTTCGACCTGGTCATCTCTGACGTCAGGATGCCGGTAATGGACGGCATCGATTTCCTGAAGGCGTTAAGGGAGATGAACCCCGAGGCCCTGGTCATAATGATCACGGCCTACGCTTCCGTCGAGACCGCGATAGAGGCCATGAAGGCAGGGGCGCACGATTATTTCATAAAGCCCTTCAACATAGACGAGGTAAAGCTCACTATCAGAAAGGCCCTCGACCTCAAAAGGCTCCAGAGCGAGAACCGCCTCCTTAAAAAAGAGCTGAAGACAAGGTTCGGTTTCTCCAACCTTGTCGGCGCAGGCGCGAGAATGGCCGAGATATATTCTCTCATAATGAGCATCGCCAAGACCAAGACCAACGTGTTTATAACCGGAGAGAGCGGCACAGGCAAGGAGCTTGTGGCAAGGGCCATACACACGGAGAGCGACAGAAAGGACAAGCCTTTTGTGGCCGTGAACTGCGGGGCCATACCTGAAAACCTCCTTGAGAGCGAGCTCTTCGGCCATATGAAAGGGGCATTCACGGGAGCGGTTGCGAACAGGGAAGGGCTTGCCGAGCAGGCTGACGGGGGAACGCTTTTTCTCGACGAGATAACCGAACTGCCGCTTCACCTGCAGGTAAAGCTCCTGAGGTTCATCCAGGAGCGCAGCTTCAGGAGGGTCGGGGCTACAGCCGACATGTCAGTGGACATAAGGCTGGTGGCGGCTTCGAACCGGGAGGTCGAAGCAGAGGTGCGTGCCGGAAGGTTCAGGGAAGACCTCTTCTACAGGCTCAATGTCATACGTATAAACACCCCGGCTTTAAGGGACCGCAAGGAGGACATCCCGCTCCTTGTGCGCCATTTCCTCAATAAGTATAATCAGGTCCTTGGCAAGGACATAAAAGGCTTCTCCGAAGAGGCTATGAGGCTTATCATCGACCATGATTACTCCGGCAACGTAAGGGAGCTCGAAAACATAGTCGAACGCGCGGTAACACTCGGGCAGGGCGACGAGATAGCGGCCGAGTGCCTTCCAGAGCACCTTCGAGGCCTTGCGATTGACGCGAGTGCATGCCCTACCGCAAACAACAGCCAGGGCGGCGTAGGCGTCCCTGACGGCGGCATGGACCTGGAAAAGACCATAGAAGATATGGAAAGAGTCATCATCATGGACGCGCTTAAAAAAACGGGCGGCGTGAAGAAGAAGGCGGCCGAGCTTCTGGGGCTTTCTTTCAGGTCCATGAGATATAAACTCAGCAAGTATGGCATTCCGGACAACTGACCTCTCCCGGGGCGCATGGCCCCCTCTTTCATGTTCGCCTTCCCTGGGTTTTATATCTCTTCTTTCCGCTTAATAAAAGTGACGCAGGCCGTATTTTCATGCCGGACCCGCTCAAAGCAGAGCCGCGGGATGCCGCAAACTGGCCAATATTGACAGTATTTGTCACGTCATTGACAAAAATTGTCACTTTTCTCGTTGCCAAAATTCTCGTTAAAATCTAAGTATCTGATATTTAAGGGGTTTTCTGTTTGGCATGCGCGTTGCAATATAAGCTATGCAGGTTGATTAAAGTTTTAAGCAGCATGACCGAAGAATAGAAAAAGATTTTTCACTAATGCGGATAAAAAAAGGAGGAAACAAAAATGCTGCAAAACATGGCAAGAAAGATTAAAAGGGAGGAAGGCTTCACGCTCGTCGAGTTGCTGATAGTCGTGGCTATCATAGCGATCCTGGCGGCCATAGCTATCCCGCAGTTCTCAGCCTACAGAAAGAGGGGCTACGTAGCTTCGATCAACGCTGACGCAAAGAACGCCTATACCGCCGCTCAGGCATATCTGGTAGATACCCCTGGCGCGACACTTACCTGTGGCAACCTTACAACCGGCGGCTATAACGCGACGACCGGCATATCTTGCGCCAGCGACATGACTGCATCGTCAGGCGGCCTCACCTTGACCGGCCAGACCGGCTGGGGCCTCACGAAGAACACCGCAGAAGTCGATTACTCCGGCGTAATCACCCCGGCTACGCCCTGATTCCGGGCACAAATCAGCTGAGGCAGTTTTTGAAAAGGGAGGGCTCTGCCCTCCCTTTTTTTATGGTGGTGGAGTCTCCTTGATTCACGTTTCGCGAGCAGGCATGCCCATGACCCATAACCGCGTCATATTATTGAATCAGCCTTTGTTCAGCTTAAAGACAGGTCGGCGGATGGCGAAATTTGATCTTGAAAAGATTGTGTCCAGAGGCGGAAACTCGAAGCTCAACTGCGCCATCGGCGCCCTTGCCGCTTTCATAACATTCCTGATATATCTGCCAGCCCTCGGCAATGATTTTGTCAACTGGGACGACCAGATGTATGTTTATCTGAATCACAATATCCGGCATTTTGATTTTGCTTTTTTGAAGTGGGCCTTCAAGACTGATGTGTTTAACGCCTACTGGCACCCGCTTACGCTGATAACATATGGCCTTGATTATCAGGTGCTGGGGCTCAACCCCTTTCAGTACCATCTTACCAATGTTGTTTTTCACGCCCTCAATACGTTTCTTGTATTTTGTCTCGGGTTGACGCTGTACAGGACCGCGCGCCGGGAGGCAGGCGCGGCGGGGCCGCTTAACGCCGGGGCTGTTGTGGCCGGTCTTGTTAGCGCTTTTCTTTTCGGCGTGCATCCCCAACACGTCGAATCCGTCGCGTGGATATCGGAGAGG
>JACPGA010000104.1 GCA_016182705.1 Deltaproteobacteria bacterium | reverse complement strand
TCTGGTCTTTCATTGGCACCGGGGACGTCACTTCCGGGTTCATCGGGTTCCTGTAGAACAGGACTTTGCGTTCGGCCTCCAGGGCCTGTTTCTGCTCAGCAGTGCGCTCCCCGCCGACAAGCCAGACAATGGCCCCTCCGGCCATAATGCCTATCAGCAGGATTCTGATGCCCGTTATTAATTTCGTGCTCTTCATATCCGTCTAATCCTTTTGAGCCGCTTGAAGCAGGTCAATGCCAGAGGCGCGCTCCAGGTTTGCTATCCTTTTGTTGTATTCGAAAAGGGCTTTGAGATGGTCTGTGCGCGTCTTCCTGAGGTCGCGGCCGGTCTCAAGCAGCATAAGGAGGTCCAGGCGGCCTGTCCTGTAATTCCTCAACGCCGACTCATACGAGAGCTCGGCCTGTGGCACGAGGCTGGTCTCAAAAAGCTCTATCTGCCTCAATGAGGCCTCTACATCTATTACCGCGCCCTTCACTTCGAGGGCCTTCCTGTTTTTTCCGGCCTCCAGCCTCGAATGAGCGGCCCTGGCCCGGGCTTTCGCGCTGTCAGTCAGGCTTTCGTACTTTCCCCTCCATATCGGTATGTTGACCTGGAACATGAGATCATAGCTGTCGAAGCGGCCGTCACGCTGTATGGGCGCGACGCCTACCATGAAGTCAGGGTAATAATTCTTCCGGGCGAGGGCAACCCCAAGCTCGTTTGCTTCGGTCTCGGCCCTGAGCATGGCTATGTCTGGCGTTGAGGCGAGGGCCGCGTCCGTAAGCTTTCGTTCATCGAACGACGCCCTGTTTTTTGGAAGTTCGGCTGTGCCGGTAAGCTCTTCGGACTGGTCCATGTTCACGAGCGATTTTATCCCGGCTGCCGAGACCTTTTTTCTGGCTTCGAGCATGATGAGCTCGTCGGTCAGCATGGCCTGCTCGACATTGAGTTTTATGACATCCTGCTGAGAGACCTGCCCTGTCGAGTACATCGTCCCGGCTATATCCGAGGCAAAGGAGAAGAGTTCTTTTACCTCCCCGGTTATCCTTATCGATTCATCGAGGAAGGCGTACTCGAAATACGCTTCCTTTATCATGGCCTCCACCTCCAGCTCGCGGGAGCTTATCCCGGCCCTCGCTGCCAGCGCTTCTTTTCCAGCCATCCGTTCTTTCAATGAGAGCTTGCCCGGGAACGGGAACATCTGGCTTATCGTATATCTCGTAAGCATGGAGTGGCCCGGGCTTATCTCCAGAGGGCGTTCAGTGGAGAGGTCTTCAAATTCGATTTTCAAGGTAGGGTCGTCGAGGCGGCCTTCTGCCCTGGCCCCGGCCTCGATGGAGCTGGCCGCTTCACGGAGGGCTATAAGCTCGGGGTTGTTCCGGCGCGCTTGTTCAAGAAGCTCGCTGAGATCGAGCTTATCCGCCGCCATCGCGGGGGATAGCGCAGGGGTGGAAAAAGACGCGATGAGCGCGGTCGCGGCGACGGCCATTACAAGTCTGACCCGCATGGATTAAGGCCTCCTCAAGGAATAGTCTGGGTGAACTCGAACTTTATTGACTTGCCGGATGATTTGATAGCGATATCGAAACTATATCTGCCTGGCCTGGACATGTCCAGCGAGTTCATGAACGAGTACGCCTCGCCCATTTTCATGCCTATGAGGTCTTTTTTCACCTTCCTGCCGTCCGGGAACGTGACGCTTGCCGTGACCTTCGCGTCTGTTATCTCTTTTCCGCCCGGCTCGCTCAGGAACAGGTCTATCATCATTTTCGCCGGGTCTGTCTTGAGCACGGCCTTGACCCCGTCCGATGATTTTATCGAGGTCTCAGCAGATGCGGCAACTGGCCAGAGGCCAAGGGAAAAGACAATTAACAGGAGAATCGTTTTGGTTTTCATTACGGAGCCTCCTTCTACGTATTGTAGAATTATTTTCCAAAAAAAAACAATCAGTGGTTATGGTTGTGTTTCGTCGAGCAATGCTCCCTGCACCCCTTGACCATGTTTACATGAGTTTCGCACCTGTCGAGCGTGCATTCATGCGCCTTTGCCCCGGCGTAAATGGGCATTGAAAGGGAGAGTAAAAGGGCAGCCGAGACAATAAGGCTTACGGCAACGGCCTTTGCCGGTATTTTAAGCGGGTCCTGGCGTCCTTCGAGGAGCCTTCTTACCCTGCCTGTGACCTGTCCGGTGTTGTCCGCCAGCGCGGCGTAAAGCGCGCCTTCTTTCGCGACTTTTATCATGGCCGAAGCGAGGCTTATCGGGCTGCCGAGCCTCGCGGCCGCAGTATCGTCGGCTTCATGCTCTTTTTTGAGACGTGCGAAAAAGGCCATGTGCTTTATTGCCGGAAGATAGAAAAAGGCGTCTCTCGCGAATCCGATGAGGAGGAACCTCAACGGATCGTAGCCTTTCTTGTGCTTGAGCTCATGGAGGAATACGGCCCGAAGCTCGTCTTTTTCAAGGCCGCGCAAAAGGCCTGTCGAAATATATATCCGTGGCCAAAAAAGGCCGCAGGTAAAGGCGGTCTTTAAAGAGCTGTCCATTATGAGGGCTATGTTCTTGCCGGAGTATTTTATTGGCAGGGAAGAGACGGCCTTCCTGGTCTTCAAAATATTCACGCCAGCCCTGAAAAAGGCGTAAATGAGCCCTGCCGCCACGAGCAGCGCCCCTGACCATATGAAAAAGAGTTTCGCGATGGAGGCCAGCTCAACGCAGCGCACGAGGAGCGACTGGCAGGCTTCGAGCGCGCCGGATGTGAGAGAGAGGATGCCGGGGAAGGCGTAGGCTGCCCAGACGAAAGATGTGATGATGAACGCGACAACGAGGGCTGGAAGGGTCATTTCTTGCCCTCCCCGGAGCCAAGCTCCTTTTTCTTGCTCTCTATGAGCTCTGAGAGTTTTTCCAGCTCGTCAGGGCTTGATGCGGCCAGAGCGTCCACGAACGAGGCGCAAAGTCCGCTGGCCGAGATGCCGAGGATGCCTTTGAACACGTCCTCGGAGACCGACCTGGCGAACTCATCCCTGGAAAGGGCCGGGGAGAACGCGATAAGGCCGCCGCCTTTTTCCTTTGTTACAAGCCCTTTTTTAGCGAGCCTCTCCAGCACGGTAAGGACTGTCGTCAGGGCTACATCCCGGCCTGATTTTATGCCGGAGAAGACGTCCCTGCCGCTTGACGCGCCGGAAGCCCAGAGGAACTCCATTATCTCCTGCTCCAGCGGGCCCAGGGGGCTGCCGTATGTCTCAAGCCTCGATTTTCTCGCCATGGTCCTCTGTTGAAGTACATTCCCATGTTATTCGACATTATGTAGAAAGTCAAGCGGAATTCCTTGCTAAAGCCGCTTCTTTACTGTACATTGGTAAAATCGCCAATTCCTTTATTTCGGA
Source organism: Deltaproteobacteria bacterium (assembly GCA_016182705.1). Taxonomy (GTDB): domain Bacteria; phylum Desulfobacterota; class GWC2-55-46; order GWC2-55-46; family GWC2-55-46; genus GWA2-54-12. The sequence goes on along the minus strand of JACPGA010000104.1, from coordinate 1,999 downwards.
GTTTCTTTGGGTTTCTTTATAACTTTCGAGGGCATAGAGGGGTGCGGAAAGTCCACCCAGCTGGAGCTCCTCAAAGCCCATCTTGAAAAGAAGGGCAGGGCTGTCCTCAGCGTCCGGGAGCCGGGCGGCACGCTCCTTGGGGAGCGCGTCAGGTCGGTCCTCCTGAATGGCACTGAAGAGGGGATAGACCCCTGGGCCGAGCTTTTTCTTTACGAGGCGTGCCGGGCGCAGCTTGTGGCAAAAGTAATAAAGCCGGCTTTGGCCTCAGGCAAGGTCGTCCTGTGTGACAGGTTTTTTGATTCGACCCTGGCTTACCAGGGTTTTGGCAGGGGTCTTGACTCGGAAAAAATAGAGGGCCTCAATGCCCTGGCAACCGGCGGCCTTGTCCCTGACCTGACCTTTCTTGTGGACTGCGCTGAAGAGGTCGGGCTCAAAAGGGCCTGGGCCAGGATAAACGCGTCCGCAGGGGCCAGGGAAGACCGTGTTGAAAAAGAGGAACTTGCCTTTCACAGGCGGGTGCGCGGCGGTTTTCTGGAGATAGCCAGGGCCGCCCCGAGGGTCAAGGTGGTAGACGGCTCCCGTGAAATCTCTACGGTTCACAGGGAGATATGTGATATTATTGAGGGAGCAGCGGGTTTGTAGTTCCTTTGGCCCGGTTGGTTAATATATGAGTTTCAGCAGCATCCTCGGCCATACGAGGGAGATCGAGATATTGCAGGGCGCGGCCTCAAGCGGCCATGTCGCCCACGCCTTTGTTTTCGCTGGCCCGGACGGCATAGGTAAAAAGCTTGTCGCAAGGGCGTTCGCCGAAGCATTGAACTGCTCTTCAGGGGCAATTGAGGCTTGCGGGGCGTGCGCAGACTGCTCGATGATGGAAAGCTCGGTACACCCGAACCTCCTCGAGGTCTACCCGGTCGATAAGGACGGCGAGAAAGACCCTGACGGGCTTATCAGGATTGGCCAGATACGGGAAGTGCAGAGCGCCCTCAGGTACAGGGTCGAGCGCGGCATGAAGGTGGTCATAGTCGAAGACGCCCACAGGCTTGTGCCAGCGGCGGCCAACGCCTTTTTAAAGACCCTTGAAGAGCCGCCTCCGGGGTCGCTCATAATACTCGTTACCTCGAAGGCCCCCGAGCTTCTGCCGACCATCGCTTCGAGGTGCCAGAGGTTGAACTTCCGGCCGTTGCCCGAAGAGGTTATAAAGGGCTTTCTTATGGAGCGCAAGGGGCTCACGCCGAACGAGGCAGGCGCGGTTGCCCGGCTTTCAGGCGGGTCGATATCAAAGGCCGCGGCGTTCACGGACGACGGCTCCCTCCAGAAGCGCAGGGACGTCATACAGAGGCTTTCCTCTATCGGCCCGGGGGATATTGCCGAGGCGTTGAAGTTCGCCGAAGAGCTCGCAAAGATGGACGGGCTGGACGAGCTTCTGGAATTCATGAAAAGCTGGTACAGGGACAGGATAGTGGCTTCAGAGGGCTCGCCCCACCTCATAGCCAACAATGACATGGAAAGGCATCTCAAGGATGCCGGAGTGGGCGAGTTCAACCGGATGTGTTCGGCTTTCTGGGCCGTCGAAGAGGCCAGGAAGGCGATTGCGCCGCCCAGGTACGGGAACAAGCAGCTTACGCTCGAGGTCTTGATACTCAAGGTCTCGGGCGCGCACTTCATGTAGGCTTCTCAAGTTGCGAAAAAATCGATTTTCTTCAGGCTGCTCAAAAAGCTTCGCTGCAGGACTGCGAAGAGCGAGGAATGAGGCGTACATTCAGGTACTTCGCGGAGACGGATGAGAGACGAAGGCAACGAAGAGATGGACTTTTTAGCAGCCTGTAAGCAAATGCAGATAACGAGGTAAACATAGATGGTAAGGGTAGTAGGTGTAAGGTTCAAAAAGGCTTGCAAGGTATACGACTTTGAGGCCGAAGCTCTGGAGCTCGCTCCGGGAGATACGGTCATAGTCGAGGTCGAAAGGGGTCTCGGCCTTGGCTCGGTCGTCTACACC
>JACPGA010000103.1 GCA_016182705.1 Deltaproteobacteria bacterium | reverse complement strand
GTGTCTTCAAGGAGGCTGTCTATCATTCGGCCCAGACCGCGCGAATGCTGGCGCGCCGACTTTGACAAACTCCTGGCCGCCGCCTCAAGAGAATGCGCGCGTTTGTCCATCCTGCCAAGCATCTCCTGCACTCGGGCCGGCGCGCCGGCGCGGACAGCCCCGGCAAGCTCCGAACGCAGCCCCTCGGCTATCGCGAGAAGCTCGGAAGCCCTGGCAGCCTGTAGCGATGCCTCGGCTTTGAACGGCAGCATCTCTTCCGCTTCGGCCAGAAGGCTGCCGAGCCTTTCCGCCGGTATCCTGACCGTCTCTGTAAAGTCCTTGAGCTGCGCCCCTCTGGGCGGCCCCTGGGCTTCGTCTTCAAGGCGGGTTTTCAAAGCGGCTGGCTGAAGTCCGTCAGGCATGGTCTCAACCGGACCGGGCGGGCCCGGCTGTACGGCGTCCGCGGCCCTCGGGTCGTATTTCACCTCAAAGGAGGCGACCGGCGGCCCTCCGGATGAAAGCCGCTCGAGCTCGGTCACAAGCGACGAGAGCTGCTGGGGAGGCACCCCGTGCCCATCGATCTCCATCGAGGAGACGGCAGCCCTGACCGTGTCCGCGGCAAGGTAGAGCGTGTCAAACAGTTCGCGGGACTGGTTTATCCTTCTGACCTTCCACTGGGCGAATATGCCTTCGAGCGCCTGGCATACGGATTCGACCTCGGGGATATTGACCGCCCTTGCCGCCCCCTTAAGGCTGTGGGCCTCCCTGAAGATCGTCTCCACGATCTCCATCTGGACCTCGATAGGCGGCATGCGCTCGAGCTCGCCCAGACACGCGTTCATGGTGACGACGTGCTCCAGGGCCTCGGTCTTGAAAGTCGCCAGCAGCCTTTTTCTAAATTCCTTTTCCCTGTCCATCTGTCCCGGTTACACCCTGTAGTGGCGGACCATTTCCTTGAGCCTGGAGCCGATATCCTGGAGGCTCCTGATAGTCAGCTCGACCTGTTTTGTGCTGGCGGCGTTCTGTGTCGTAGCCTGTTTTATGTTGTTCATGGCAACTGCCACCTGGTCCATGCCGATGAGCTGCTGCTGGTTAGAGGCGGCTATCTGTATTACCGCCTGGGAAGCCTCACCGATCGAGCTGGCCAGCGCCTGTATGGTCTCTCCGGTGCCTGAAGACTGCTTTACGGTAGCTTCTACGGCCTTGCTGCCGCGCTCGGTTGCCATGACAGCGGCGCTGCTGGATTTCTGTATGTCATTGAGTATGGAGCGGACCTGTTTTGTGGCCTGCTTCGAAAGCTCGGACATGCTCTTTATTTCCTGGGCGACTATCATGAAGCCCCTGCCGTGCTCTCCTGCCTTGGAAGCCTCTATCGAGGCGTTCACAGCGAGAAGATTTGCCTGCTCGGCGATGTCGTCCACGGCAGCTATGGGCGAGCGGGCGGTGCAAGAGATCGAGCGGTCGATCAAAGAGCTTGGCCTGATCGGCGTGAAGTTTCAGCAGGTCATGCAGGAGTTCTTCCCCAACGACCGCCGCTTCTACCCCCTCTGGGAGACCTGCGCCGCGCTCAAGGCTATCTCAGAGACGTGCTTCGCCTTCTGGGAAGAGACGTTCGCGGTCTGCTTGACTTCCTCGACCGTGGTCGTGGTCTCGGATACGGCTACGGCAGTCTGCTCTGTCCCGGAGGCCAGCTCTGCGGTAGTCGCGGCTATCTCATTTGAAGAGCTCGCCAGGACGCTTATGGCCTCAGTGAGTTCAATCGTCTGTTTCTTAAGCCTTGCAACCATCCCGGCAAAAGTCTCTGAAAGTACCCCGACCTCGTCCCTCCTGCCGAGAGCGCGGATGTTCACGGAAAGGTCGCCGGAAGCGACCTTTGCCGCCGCGTCAGATATCTCGCTCAAGGGCCTGGCTATGAGCCTGTTAAGGAAAACGGCTACAAGAAGGCTCAGCACGACAGCCCCCGTACCGAGGGCAAGAAACAGAACGATATACCAGCTGGCCTCTCGCGAAGATTCCTTTATATGGGCGAGGCCGTTTTCCTTCATTGCGTTCTCAATTTTCGTGATTATGGATGCCATCTTGCCAAACCGTTCGTACTGCGCCTCCATCGCCAGAGACATGGCCTGTTCTTTTTTTCCGTTGTAGATCAAGGGAATCAGCTGTCTGTCCCTGGTCTCCTTATATTCGGTAAAATTCCTTTCCAGCTCTTCGAGCATCCTGGTTATATCAGGATTGTGTCTGTTCTGTTCGTAGAGAGTCCTGAAAACGGAATCTATCTCGGCGTTAGCCTTCTTTATTTCCGCGTGCTGAGCGTCCTTTTCGCTCCTGCTCTCCACCCCGACCATCGTGAGGAGCGCGACCCTTGAGCTGTCCATCCTTGATTTGAGCGTGAATATGCCAACGCTGTTCGTGAACTCGTCATAAAATATCTCGTCCCTTGTCTGTTCCATGGAGGAGATGCTGCTTATGGCGGCCACGATTATGATAGTGAGAAGGACTATCACCAGCCCAAAGCCCATGAAGAGCTTCGCGCGGGTCGAAAAGTTATGAAACCAGCTCATGTTTTTAAATCCTCCTTAGGCCTGATCTGCAGTTTCGTATACTATTATGGACTTATCGGCAAGCAGCTTGCCTGCGTCTAATACCGTTATGCCGTGAGGGCTGACCCCGACCAGGTACTCCTCCCTCACGCCCGAGAGTGTGGGGAGTTTTTTGAGCTCATCGGACCTCAAGGCCCGCACGCCTTCGACTGTGTCGGCAAGCACGCCAAACCTCATGGTCTCTGAGGAGAGCACCAGGAGCCTGTTCATGTCGCTTATGCCCCTGTCCGGAAGCTCGAAGAACTTCCTCAGGTCTATTATCGAGAACATCTGCCCGCGAAGGCTCACAATCCCGAGCACAAAAGAAGGCGTGCACGGCACGGGCACTATCTCGCTGGCGGGGCAGACCGCGTTTAAATATGCGGTCTCGAAAGCGAACCTCTCGCCCCCGAGCGTAAAGACCACCGCCTGCATGCATTCGTGTTCCTCGTCTTCTCCGGGCGGGGCAGCGAAAGCGGCGGCCCTTTTTTTCAGTATGCCTCTGGCACCCTCGGCCGCCGCGCTGGCAAGGGCTTCATCAGCCTTCCGAAGCCTTTCTTTTATCTTGTCCCAGTCAATCCGGCCTTTTTTCATCTCAGCCATATATCGGCCCCTTGAGCATCGAAGCTATTATCTCTTTGAGCCTCCCGGCCATCATACCGTCTGATTCCGGGAGAAGGTCGTCTTCTTTTTTAGTCTCCAGCAATTTGTACGCCGTCCTGATATGCATTTGCGCCTGAGCGCCGCCCCCGCGGGAAGTAAGGAGCTTGCCAAGCATGAAGTGGGCTATCACGAAATCCTGATCGAGATACAGCGCCTTTTTGAGGTTCTTTACCGCCTCTTCGCCCTGGGCCTGTTCCTGCCTTATCGTGGCAAGCAGTATGTACACGGCCTTGTTCAATGAGTTTGCAGCCTGCGCTTTTTCGCACCACCTGCAAGCCTCCTCAAGCCTCCCCATATTAGCATACGACCTTGAAAGAAGCACCAGGGCGTCCTCGCCCCTGTCTTCGTCCGAAAG
>JACPGA010000102.1 GCA_016182705.1 Deltaproteobacteria bacterium | reverse complement strand
GAGAGGGAGTATTTCGGTTTTGTCTTGTCTTTAACACATACCCCGTAACAGGGCGGAATGAGCCTAAGGGAGGGGGGGCGAATCTCGCCGGGGCTGCGGGAGCGAAGCGACCTCAGGGGCGAGATTCGCGGATGGGGGAGGCAGAAAGCGAGTGGAGCCCTGTTACAAAGAGCGGCGACAGCCGTGTTACAAGGCATTTTGGCAAGGCAGCGCGCAAAAGGCTTTTTCCAAAGAGCTGAAACACAGGTTCTCCTCAGAACACCAGTATCATCACCATTCCCGCCAGCATCATCCCGCTCCCGACGAGCCGTTCTTTTATCTTCTCTTCTTTGAACAGCAGCCACCCGTAAATGACGCTGAAAACAAGGCTCGTCCTTTTGACCGCAATCATGTATGCGACCTGCGTCATGCTAATGGCTATGAAATGCGTGATTATCATCGCCGACGTGCAAAGGCCTATGGGTATGAAGATGGCTGGTTTTGAAAATACTTGGCCGAGCTTCCCTCTTGCGCCGAGAAAAATTGTCAGGACAACGGTAAGCGTGAAGGGGTAGAAAAAACCGAAAAAGACCGGGCTTGAATGCTGCACAGCCACCTTTCCGAGCGTCGAGGTCACGCTGTATATGACGGCTACCACAAGCATCAGGAGCGACCCCGGCTCTTTCAATATCGCCCTGACAGGCCCCAGAACGCCCTGCGTGGACGCGCTCGCGTTCAGCATATACGCCCCGGCGGTTATGAGGAGTATCCCGATAACGCCGCTCCTGTCAGGAAGTTCGCCCAGGAATGCGAACGCTATAAAAATTATGAAAACCGGGCTCAGGGCCAGGAATGGTACTGTGAGTGAAAGAGGGGAGAGCCTGATGGCTTTGATGTACAGGATGAGGGCGATTATCTCAAGAGGCACGAGACCGGCGACCGTGAGCCAGAAGACCGCGTCGAGCTTCGGGACCGGTACGAACAGGAAGGCAAGCGCGAGAAAAGGCAGGGCATAGCCTTCCCTGACCCATACCACTGCGAGCTCGTCGGTATGGCGGAGGGCCCGTTTGCTGAGGGCGTCAGCCGTTGAAAGCGAAAAGGCTGTCGTGAGCGCGAATAAGACCCATGTCATGGCTATTATGATATCACGGCTGACGGGCGTGGGCGTCTACTTCTTGTTTTTCTCTGTCATTTCGAGGAGCGTCTCGCGCCTATCCACCGAGTTCATACCTTAATAACCCGGCCCCGAAGATTGCCGCCGTTTCTGTCCGCAGGACTCGCAGGCCGAGGTTTACGGCTGAAAAGCCCTTATCCAGAGCGGCCTCTATTTCGATTTTTGTAAAACCCCCTTCAGGCCCCACCAGCAGTGCCGCGCTTGAAATGGGCCTTCGGGTTTGAACGAGAAGTTCTTTGAGCCCGGTTTGCGCCCCTTCCCACAGCATCACTTTAAGGCCGAAATTTTCCGTCCTCGCAAGGGCTTCTTCAAAAAAGCTGTAAGGCAGGACTTCCGGGATGTCGGGCCGCCTTGACTGCCGGGCCGCCTTCATTGCGACCTCCCCCCAGTTATGCGAGCGCTTCTGGCGCGAATCGAGTTCTTCGAGGCTGATTGATTTTTCTGATTTAAAGGGGAGTATGGAGGTAATGCCGAGCTCTGTTGTCTTCTGGATTATCGTCTCCATCCGCTCCCTTTCAGGAAGGGCCTGCATGAGGATTATCTCCGGGGCAGCTTCGGCCATGCCCATCTGCTCGAAGGGCATCAGGATTGCCGAGCCCTCATGAAGCTCAATAAGCCGTGCCCTGAAAAGGGCGCCATTCGGGCTTGAGACTGTAAACGCTTCGCCCGGTCTGGGCCGCCATTCCAGAAGAGCTTCAAGGCGGCCTCCTTCAAGATTGAAGGCGGCCCCGATTTTAATAGAGTTTTCGAGTTTTATGGAGCCTCGCGCGCTCATGCCTACAAACCTCTATTTTGGCTTTGAGGAAAGTAGTATAATCTGTTCGGCCAGGGGTTGGAAGGAAAAGGATCAGCGGTCCAGGAGATTCGAGATGGCGGTGATCCTTGAAGAGAGGTTTACGCCGTTTATTGAAAGCCTTTTGAGCATGCCGATGGAGGCCTCGGGGCTGTACCCGGCCTTTTTCATGAAGGATACGGTCGGACAGGCCTGTGAGTTTCGCGGCGGGGCCCATCTGGTCGCGGGCGATGATATGCGATATCTCGTGGGCTATGACAAAGGCCACTTCGTCGTCAGAGCCGGTAGAGGCCAGAAGCCCTCTTGAGATGACGACGGTCCCGTCAGGGAGCACGAAGGCGCTCTGGGCGTCGTCCTCTTTTATGATGATTTTGGGGCTGAGGCCGGTTACAGGCTCGAGCCTGGACGCAGCCCTCGCGACCCTGCCCCTGTAGCTGTCCACGGCCTCGGCCCTTGAAAGGGACGGGGTGAACAGGGCAAAGAAGAGCAGGCCCATTAATGCCTTACAGGCTATCTTTCTCGTTTTTTTCATAAGGGGATAATGCGGGCGGCCGGTTTGGGGGTGGGTGGAAAGACATGGGAAAAAAGCCGCATCCAGTGTGATATTAACATAAGAGGCCGGAAAAAGGCAAGTGATAAAAGTTACGAAAAATATAATGCTCCAGGGGACGAGTTCCCATGTCGGGAAAACAGTCCTTACGGCGGCCCTTTTGAGGTGCCTTCGGTTGAGGGGCTACAGGGCCGCTCCCTTCAAAGCCCAGAACATGGCCCTCAACTCGGCCGTCCGTTGCTGCTGAAGCCTACCGGGGAAGCCCGCTCTCAGGTGGTTATACATGGCAAGGTCCATTCCGTGATGAGCGCCGCCGAGTATCACAAGTTCAAGCCGCGGGCGATGGAGTTCGTCCTTGAAAGCTATCGTCATTTGGCGTCGATGTACGATGTCATCGTCATAGAGGGCGCGGGCAGCCCGGCGGAGATAAACCTGAGGGAAGGCGATATCGCCAACATGGGCATAGCCGAGGCGGTCGACAGTCCGGTCCTCCTGGCCGGCGACATAGACAGGGGCGGGGTATTCGCCTCGCTCGTGGGCACGCTGGAGCTCCTTTCGCAGGCCGAGCGGGAGCGCGTAAAGGGCTTCATCATAAACAAATTCAGGGGGGATAAGTCCCTTCTTATGCCGGGGCTG
>JACPGA010000100.1 GCA_016182705.1 Deltaproteobacteria bacterium | reverse complement strand
TGCAACTTCAGGTGCCTCCATTGCCAGAACTCGGAGATATCCCAGATGCCGAGAGACCAGGGCGTGATAGCTGGCGAAGAAGTCTCGCCCGAAGAGATAGCAGCCGAGGCCTATGAGACCGGCTGCGAAAGCATCTCCTATACCTATACCGAACCGACAATATTTTTCGAGTACGCCTATGACATCGGCGTGCTCGCCAAAGAAAAGGGGCTTAAGAACGTCTTTGTGACGAACGGGTATATGACCGGGGAGTGCCTCAAGGCCCTCGACGGCGTACTGGACGCGGCAAACGTCGACATAAAATCTTTCAGCGATTCTTTTTACAAGAAGGTCTGCGGCGCGACCCTTGACCCGGTGCTCGAGAGCATAGACACCATGCGCCAGATGGGCATATGGGTCGAGCTTACCACACTTTTAATCCCGACCCTCAACGACAGCGAAGAGGAGATACGGGCTCTGGCGAAATGGATTTACAAAACCGACAAGACAATGCCGTGGCACCTGAGCGCCTTTCACCCGACCTACAAGATGACGGATATCGGGCCCACGCCTGTGGCGACCTTGGACAGGGCCAGACAGATCGGCCTTGAAGAGGGCCTGAGGTATGTATACACCGGGAATGTCCCCGGCAACAAGGGTGAGTCTACCTATTGCTGGAACTGCCATGCCATGCTCATAGAAAGACACGGCTTCATGGTGAAAAAGAACGCAATTGTTGATTCCAAATGCCCGGAGTGTAACTCGACAATAGACGGGGTCGAGCTTTAGAACTATAATTAATTAATAGGCGGCATTTAAGTCACCTTAAAAGGAGGCATACGATGCTTGCTGAGTTCAATATAGTCCCCATCGGCTCCGGCGAGAGCATGGGAGACCAGATAGCAGCCGTCCTCAAGATAGTCGATGAGAGCGGGCTTCCTTACAAGGCGAACGCGATGTCAACCGTCGTGGAAGGCGGTTGGGACGAGATAACCGGCCTTGTTAAGCGCTGCCACGAAGAGGTCTTGAAAAAGGCCCCCAGGGTCGTGATCAACATCCAGCTGGACGTAAGGCCCGCGAAGCCCAAGGAAAGGATTACCGAGAAGCTTAAAAGCGTCGAGAAGCGCCTTGGGAAAGAGGTAAAGAAATAATCGAGCTCGACGGCAGCTTCGGTGAAGGAGGAGGCCAGATACTGCGAACCGCGCTCACGCTGGCTTCCCTCACCGGCTCGCCTTTCAGGATATACAACCTGAGGGCAGGCCGCAAGCGGCCCGGCTTGAGGCCCCAGCATGTCCTGTCAGCCGAGGCGGCAGCCAGAGTAACCGGAGGCCGTCTCGAAGGCTGCAAGGAAGGCTCACAGACACTTACTTACCTGCCCGGCAGTATAAAAGCGGGCAGGTATTTTTTTGACACAGGCACCGCGGGCTCAGTCACCCTTATATTCCAGACCATATTGGCCCCTCTCGCGTTCGCTGCGGCAAAGTCTTCAATAACAATAAAAGGCGGCACCCATGTCCCCTGGAGCCCGCCAGCCGATTATATCGAAGAGATATTCCTTCCGGCATTGTCACTCATGGGCTTGAACGCCAGCTTTTCAACTCATTCTGACGGATACTACCCCGGAGGCGGCGGCGCGATCGAGGCCTCGATAAACCCGATATCGGCACCACTCGCGCCCTTGCGAATGCGCGAAAGAGGCAATCTCCTCAAAGTGCGAATTCTCTCAACCGTGTCAAACCTGCCCGTTTCCATCGCTGAAAGGCAATTAAAGAGCGCGGCCTCTCTCCTGTGGGCCTGCCCGGCCACTGTCGAGGCGCAAACAAGGGAAGCTTCTTCACCTGGCAGGGGCACTTCTGTTTTTATAGTGGGTGAATTTGAAAACGCGAGGGCAGGCTTTTCCGCCCTCGGAGCAATAGGCAAGAGGGCCGAAGCCGTAGGCATTGAGGCTGCCCAGGCCTTCCTGAAGCACCTGGACAGGAATGCCGCTCTTGACCCTCACCTCGCAGACCAGATACTCATTTACATGGCCATCGCGAAGGGCGAGTCTTTTTTCACGACCTCAGAGATAACAAGCCACCTTCTCACCAACATCCAGACAATCGAAACGTTCCTCCCGGTAAAGTTCATGGTCTCCGGCCTTCCCGGCTCTGAAGGGACGGTCGCGGTCGAAGGCGCGGGCCTTGAGCTCCGGGTTTCAGGCTGAAATTTCTGTGAGGATTTGCTATGCTGTAGGGAAGACATGGAATCTTTCGACTTCATATTAAAGATGCTGGAGCCTTTTTTCCTGGCCTTTATCCCGCTTTTCGTGGCGATGGAGCCCATAGGGCTCATCCCCATGTACGCTTCCCTCACCTCCCGGATGGACAGCCAGCAGAAAAGGAGCGTGCTTTTCCATTCCACGATCACGGCAGCCGCCATAACTCTGGCCTTCCTCCTGGTCGGGAAAGGCATATTCATACTGCTCGGCATAACCATTCCTGATTTCCAGATAGCCGGAGGGCTCATCCTCCTTTCAATCGCCATAGTCGATATCGTCTCTACGGCCAGGCTCGCCCCTTTATCCGCGGTTATGGAGGGCGTTGGGGTAGTGCCCATAGGCACGCCGCTCATTGCCGGGCCTGCCGCGCTCACGACCATTCTCATGCTGAGCGAGCTTTACGGCTTTACCGTCACTCTTGTAGCGCCCCTCGTGAACCTCTTCATCGTCTGGGCGACCTTCCTGTCGGCTGAGGCGATTATCAATCGCATAGGGGAAAAAGGCGCTCTGGCGGCTTCAAAGGTAATCTCCCTTCTGCTGGCTGCCATAGCCGTGATGATGATACGCCGGGGCATCGAGGGCATGCTCGGCTGATTCAGCTGAGAACGGCTGACTGATATTGGTCATGGAAAGAATCGGCAAAGTAAGTTATTATTCCGGGCGTATTTATTTTAGAAGGAGGCTTGTTGGATGATTCTGAAAATAGCACTTTTACTAC
>JACPGA010000097.1 GCA_016182705.1 Deltaproteobacteria bacterium | reverse complement strand
GTAGTCTTGCTGGAGCGCAACGACAGGTTCGGCGGCAATATCCGCACCGAACGCACGCAGGGCTTCCTCATCGAGGGAGGCCCGGACTGTTTCCTTTCGGAGAAGCCCTGGGCAATGGAATTAAGTAAAAGGCTCGGGCTTGCGGACAAGTTTCTGCCCACGAACGACAAGAACAGAAAGACCTTTGTCCTTTCAGGCGGCTCCCTCCATGTACTGCCCGAGGGCGTCATCCTCATGATACCCACGAAGATACTTCCGCTGGCGACCTCCAGCCTCATCTCCTGGCCGGGCAAGTTTCGCATGGCGGCCGAGCTGTTCATCCCTAAAAAGAAGGACTCATCAGACGAGAGCCTTGGCGATTTTGTCAGAAGGCGCCTTGGAAAAGAGGCCCTGGACAAGATAGCCGAGCCCCTTGTGGCCGGTGTGCACGCCGGAGACCCGGAGACCATGTCGGTGAGGGCGAGCTTCCCGAAGTTCGTCCAGCTGGAAGAGGAAAGCGGCAGTCTCATACGGGGCATGGTCAAAAAGATGGCGAGCATGCACAAGGCCAGGAAAGCTGCCCCGGCCCCGGCAGAAGGCAGAAAAAAAGTAACCATGTTCATGACTTTGAGGGACGGCCTCTCCGAGCTTATCGATACGCTCACCTCAAGGCTTGAAAAGATGGAGAACACGGTCCTTCGCAAGGGCGCTGCTGTCTCCTCCATTGAAAAGAAGGACGGCGGGTACACCGTAAGGCTTGAAAGCGGGGAGAGCATCGACGCCGACGCGGTCGTCTTGGCCGCGCCTGCCTGGGCCGCGTCAAACCTGCTGAAGGGGATAGACACCGGACTTTCTGAAAAGCTCCTTACCATTCCCTATGTTTCCACGGCAACGGTTTCCATAGCGTTCAAGAAAAAAGATGTGAAGCACCCTTTGAACGGCTTTGGCTTTGTGGTGCCCAAGATAGAAAAACGCAGGATAATGGCCGCCACCTGGACCTCGGTCAAGTTCGCCCACCGCGCCCCTGACGACTCGGTGCTCATAAGGTGTTTTGTGGGAGGATCGAAGAACGCCGAGCTCGTTGGCCTCGATGACGCCGCCATGGTCAGGATGGTAAAAGAGGAGCTTGGCGACATAATGGGCATTCAGGCCGAGCCGATCCTCACGAGGGTCTTCCGCTGGAAAAATTCAATGCCCCAGTATACGATAGGCCACCAGGAGCGCGTAAGCTGGATAGACGAGCGGGTGCCCTCTCATCATGGCCTGTATCTAACAGGGAGCGCCTACCACGGCATAGGCATAAGCGACAGCATAAGGTACAGCGAAGTCGTGGCTAAAAAGATAATACACCAGTTTGAAAAGGCAACCCCCTAAGAATTGATCTTTTCCCCGGACTCTGCGTCAGGGCGGAAATAAAAATGCTCACCTATTCCCATATATACTCCGCTTTTTATTCCCGCCCTTCCTTGATTGCGGGAAAAATCTCTAATTTTTAGAGGTTGCCAAAAATGAGACTGCCGTAAACCCCGCTTGACCCGTTCCTGAAAACATCCTGTCAGGCTTCTCCCCCCTTTTCAGCCTTCCGTCATTTTTCTGGTTTTTCAGTGTAATCATTCTCGTCAAAACTTCTAACCGTATATAAATTCAAGTCTTTAGCCTGTCAAGCCGATAAGAGGATTAACCTTGCATATGCAAGGGAACCAATCCCCGTGAGGCTTACCTGATGCCGAAAAAGCTTTTCAAGGTCGTCTGGAGCGACTGGCGTTTCTATCTCTCCATAGGCGCGAAGACGCTCCTTGCCTTTCTCGTGATAATAGCCGTCCTTGCGGGCGGCTTCTATTACTACACTACCGTGACATTTTCTTCCCATGTCGAAGAAGAAGCCGTGGCTGACCTGAAGTCAAAGTCCCAGGGGGCCTGGAGGCTGTTCTATTCCAGGCTCGACCAGATGAAGTACGGGATGCTCCAGGCGGCAAGCGGCGAGACGAACAAGTCTTCCATAATAAAGAAGGACAAGGCGGCACTTCAGAAGACGCTTGAGAGGTATTCGGCGGTAAGGTCCTATGTCGATTACTGGGCTGTCGTGGACAAGAACGGGCGCGTCCTGGCGAGGAGAACCGGGAGTTCAGGGGACGCGCTCGATATAAACGGCGCGGTCAGCAAGGCGTTATCAACCGGCGAGCCTGTGCTTTCCACCGAGTCGGTAAACCGTGAGTTCCTCAGCCGTGAGAGCGCGGAGCTTGCTTCAAGGGTGGAATCAAAGGGGCTCATGCAGTTCGCCGTGGTCCCTGTCATTCATAACGGAGAAGTCATGGGCGCTTTCGTATCCGGCATGCTCCTTAACGGGAACAGCTGGCTTGCGGGCAGCGTCTACGAATATTTCAACGCCAAATCAGCCATCTTCATGGTCGAATCAACAGGCAAGGCGACTGTGGTATCCTCAACCGGGCTGCCCAACGGCATCTTCAACCCGCTCACTTCTCTGCCCAAAAGCTACACCGGCCCTCTTTCGAATGGGTCAGGCTACCTTGGCGAGGCTGATCTCGATTCCGAGAAGGTTTTCCTGGCAATCGACCCGATACTCAACCTGAAGGGCGAGGCAATAGGAGCTCTCGGCGTCGCCGAATACACCAGCGTCGCTGAAGCGCACGTGAGCGAGATAAGCTCGAAGATACTCGTCGTGACCGGGGTCGGCATCCTGTTCAGCCTTCTGCTGGCGGCCCTCATCTACAAAGATACCTCCAGGCCGGTGAAGGCCATAAGGGCCGCGATGGACGAGACAGCGGCCGGGAACCTCGAAATCGAGGTCGATATACGGACAAAAGACGAGTTCGAGAGCATTGGCAGGGGTTTCAACCAGATGGTCGAGTCGATAAGGGTGCGGGAAGCCCGCCTCGACAGGTTCAACCAGCTCTCCGAGATTCTTATCCAGTACAATGACCCTGATGTCCTGCTTGAAAGGGCGCTTTCAAAGATAATCGAGCTTACAGGCTCTCAGCTGGGCGTCATATATACCTTTGATGAGACCAGCGGAACCTTGAAGCCCGCCGCGTTCAGCGGTACGGGCGAAGGCGAGGTAAGAAAGCTTTCCAGGGGCGAGGGGCTCGCCGGAAGGTGCATATTCGAGCAGAAGACCATGCTGCTGCAGGACTTGAGCGACACGGATATGAACCTTGAGGCAGGTCTTCTGAAGGTCAGGCCGGCAGGTATGGTCTGGTTCCCGATGTGTTACAAGGACAAACCCAGGGGCGTGCTGCTCCTGGGCTCGATCAAGCCCTATGACCACGACGAGATAAGCCATATCGAGCACCTCGTGGCCCAGCTTTCAATAGCTCTCGACAACGCGCTCATCCACAGGGAGATAGAAAAGCTTTCAGTTACAGACCCCCTGACCGGTGTTTTCAACAGAAGGCGTTTCGTCGAGGTAGTGGAAGACGAGTTCAGGTCGGCCATGAGGTACAGGTACAACTTGGGGCTGGTCATGCTCGACGTTGACGACTTCAAGTCGATAAACGACACCTACGGACATCATCAGGGCGATGTAGTCCTCACGGAGCTGAGCCGCCTCATAAAGGAAAAGACAAGGACAACTGACGTGTGGGCCAGGTACGGCGGCGAAGAGTTTGTGGGGCTTATGACACATTCGAGCGTCGAAGGGATGTATATCCTCGCTGAAAAGCTCCGCAAATCAGTGGAAGAGCACGAGTTTCCGGGCTTGAAGGGCAGAAAAGTCACCATAAGCCTTGGCGTGGGATGTTTTCCGGGCGAAGGGATCAATGACATGGAAGACCTGATGAAGGTCGCCGACGACAACCTCTACAAGGCGAAGAGGTCCGGCAAGAACAAGGTCGTAATGGTGAACCTGGAAAAGCTCAGGCTTGTCTCTGAAGGGGCTTGAGAAAGCCCCTTTCCAACCGTCTCAAAAGGCTTCTTTATTCCCTTCTTCAAATAACACGAAAAATACATATATCTTCCTTTCCTTTTGCAGGAGAGGGAGCATGATTATGGAGTCAGGGAAAGCGGACCGCTGGTTTACTTGTCTTTGGCGGGAGTCTCAATGACAGCTTCGTTCAGTTCTTCGGGTTTTGGCCTGAATGGGCCGGTATTATAGCGGCACCCGCCTTTTGGCAGGAAACAGGGCTGAATAAGCCCCCGGTTTTCGAACTCGTGGTAGCAGGTCCAGGTCTCGTTGCCGTTATCGTGTTTTATTTTCGTCAGGAATTTGCAGCGGCTGTCCATTTTCAGTCCTCGTGTGCCTCTATGAAGATATTAACATTAACCGGCAGGGAGGGTCAAATAGTGAGTAGAATATTCCGGCTTCTCAAGCCGGAATATTGCCTGCGGGTTTGAATTTATTTACCGCGCCAGCCTTCGACCAGAGGGCAAAGAGCTTGCTCACGGCGGCTTCTACCGTATACCGCGATTCCAGTGATACCGGAACAAGCTCTTTTTTTTCCCATAACGACACGAATCTTTGCAGGGCCTTTTTCAATGCCTTCCTGTCATCCGCTTCACATACGATATGGCCGTATTCTTCAAGCATGGCCTTGAGCTCCGGGTTCCTGTAGACCAGCGCGAGGATCGGCCTCCCGGCGTGTAGATACTCGTATGTTTTGGAAGGTATCGACTCGGAAGCCACGACATCCGCGTTCTGGATAAGAAGCAGGACATCCGTCGAAGTCATAAGGCCCAGAGAATCGCTCCGCTTTATCTTGCCTT
>JACPGA010000101.1 GCA_016182705.1 Deltaproteobacteria bacterium | reverse complement strand
GTGTGACCGTCATTTCAGGGACTTTTAACCTGACAAAAGGTGAAAAGGCAGATACTTCAAAAGGGACTGAGCTTCCGCCCGGTAGCTTCTTTCTGATGGCGCCGAAGTCCCCGCACTTCGCCTGGGCAACCGGCGAGACAGTGGTACAGATTAACGGTGCAGGCCCCTGGGGGATAAATTATGTGAACCCGGCGGACGACTCGAGGAAGAAATAAAAAAAAGGCGACCATCGGGTCGCCTTTTTTTATTCTGTCAGCGGTAGGTTGGGTTAGCGGAGCGTAACCCAACACAGCTCTTTTGTCTGTCATTCTGAGCGCAGCGAAGAATCTGAAGTACGAGATTCTTTGTCGCCTGCGGCTCCTCAGAATGACAGCATGCCTTTAATAATCCCCCTCAGTCCCCCTTTAGAAAAGGGGGAAATGGAAACGAAAAAAGGCGGAGTTTTCACTCCGCCTTTTTAATTTGCTTCGTTTAGATACTTCTAATCGAAAGTGACCTCTTTAATATTCTTCGCGAGTATCCTGAATGTGCCGTAGTTCGTCGTGCCCATGAACCTCTGGTCGTTTTCCAGGCTTATGGCAACGACATCGCCGCTCTTCATCGTCACCTGAAAGTCGCTCTTGTTGTTAGTTCCGCTCCCGGTGGCGACTATCTTCTTTATCTTTTCGAAAGTGACTGTCACGGTCCCCTTGCCCCTGGTTCCTATGAAAAAGATATTGCCCTCCCATGAGGCGTTGACGACCTTGGTGGTTATGTCCTGGTCGTCCCTGACGGTCGCGTTATAGCTCACTTCCGGTACAGGCACGTCCGGGCCGGGGCCTTTGCCCATGCCAACGAGGGCGAACCAGAGGAAAACAAAAGACAAAACAGCAAAAGACCTTCTTATACGCACAATCCGCATCCTCCGAGAGTAAGTTGATTAATTATTGCAGGCACAAAGGCGAAAAGTCAAGGAAGTAAGGGAAAAACTGCACGCCCTCTCCCCCAAGGGGAGAGGGCTGGGGCAATGTTTCGTCTTGTCTTTAACCAGGCACGGTTTACCCGGCGTAGCGAAGCATAAGGTTGGGGGAGGGGCGAGCAGGCGGGGCGGTAGGGATGCCCCCGAAGGGGGTGGGGAAGGTAAGCGGGCCTGCTCGGAGGCAGGAGGCGGCCAGGGAGAGCCGGGTAAACAGAAAAAGCGCGGCAGCGCGTAAAAAGCCCTTTGGTAAAGAGCTGAGGGTGGGCGCAGCCCACCCTACCTGTTTAAAGATAATAATCCCCCTCAGTCCCCCTTTAGAAAAGGGGGAATTTGAAGTGCGGCAGCTTATGCTATTGAGTTCACGGTCACGGCGGGGAACTTTAACCAGTATTAATCCCACAGCATTCATCCTCCTGAACCAACGCACATTGATACTGTTTTCCGTGGCAGGTATTAACAAAACATACATTCCAGTCTGCTTCCGTATGGGCCATTGTTTGACTTTTCCTTGGAAATTCTATATACTTAGGGCTATTATGGCCAACAGGATAAACTTCATAGACTTGTACTCCATTTACAACGACCTTGACGCGAGCGTGATAGAGACCCTCATGGAAGGATTCAACATCACCTGCTCCATAAGGACGCTCGGACGGGAGCGCTTTACTACCGACATGAGCGGATATCTTGAAAAGCGCATAGCCGTCGAGGAAGAAAAACTCGAGAACGCAAGGAAGCTCATAAGCGAGGCCATAAGGAACGGGGTCATCTCCAAGGAAGGCAAGTTCCGCGTCTGATTCCTGTCAAAGCTTCGGGGCAAAGCCCTCTTTCATCCGTAAATCACTTCTCTTAATCATAAATGCAAACTGAAATCGAAAAGCTCAAAAACAGGCTCAGGTCCGCGCGTTCGCTTGTCATCCTGACAGGCGCTGGTGTCTCCGCTGAAAGCGGCGTGCCGACCTTCAGGGGCGCGGATGGCCTCTGGCGCAGCCATAACCCGCAGGAGCTGGCAACCCCCGGTGCCTTCGAGGCAGACCCTTTTCTTGTCTGGGAATGGTACGACTGGAGGCGCTCCATAATATCAAAGATACAGCCGAACCCAGCCCACTACGCCATTGCCGAGCTTGAGAAAAGATACCTTGAGTTCACCCTCATAACCCAGAATGTCGACGGGCTGCACGCTGTAGCAGGGAGCAAAAAGGTGATAGAGCTCCACGGCTCCATCTGGACGGTTCGGTGCGTAGAGTGCGGAAATTCAAGCGAAAACAGGGATGTGCCGATAAAGATACTGCCAAGGTGCCCTTGCGGAGGGCTCTTGAGGCCCGCTGTAGTCTGGTTCGGCGAGCCGCTTCCCGAAGAGGCGCTTTTCAGGGCTTTTGAGGCATCGTCGAATGCCGCTGTCATGCTCGTAGTGGGTACTTCAGGCGTTGTCCAGCCTGCAGCCTCTCTGGCCTTGAGGGCAAGGGATGCAGGCGCTTTCGTGGCCGAGATAAACCCGGAAGCCACGCCCCTTTCATCAATAGTTGATTTGAGGCTTCCCTGCAAGGCAGGCGAGCTTATGCCAACTCTTCTTTAACTGTTAGTTCCTGTAGAAATTCTTTTCGTACCTTAGTATAATATCCGCCGCGGACGCGTCTGCGGCCAGATTCTCTCAAAAGGGGGCTAAATTGAAGGTCTTTACCAGCGCTATCAGAATCAGATCGAGTGCCAAGACCGAGGAGGTCAATATCACGAACCAGGTGGAGGCCGTCCTGCTTGAAAGCGGCATCCATGAGGGACAGGCGCTGGTATTTACCGGCCATACGACCGCGAGCTTGCACCTGAACAACGCCGACAAGGACCTCGAGGAGGACTTTCACAACTTCCTCAAGGAGATCGTCCCGAACAACCCCAACTACAAGCACAACAAGGGCGAGTACGGAAGGAACGCGGACGCTCACTTGAAGAGCCTGCTGGTAGGCAACAGCGTGACCATACCGGTCACCAAGGGAAGGCTCGCGCTCGGTCAGTGGCAGGCCATTTACTTCTCCGAGTTCGACGGCCCCAGAAGCCGCCTCATCTCCATCAAGGTCTTCGGCGTCTCCGAAAAAAGCGAGCGCTAAAGCCAATTGAGGATAGTATCCGGCAGGTTCAAGGGCAAGAGGCTCACATCCCCCAAGGGCATGGACATAAGGCCCACCTCCGACAAGGTAAGGGAGTCCATATTCAACATCCTCCCGAGGGAGTTTCCCTTTAAAAGGGCGCTCGACCTTTTTGCCGGTACGGGCGCGATGGGGCTGGAGGCATTGAGCCGGGGAGCTGAGGAAGCCACATTCGTTGACAGCGGCGTCGAGGCGATATCCCTCATCAGAAAAAATTTAGAGTCCTGCGGAGCTGAGGCGAGGATATACAAAAGCAGCGTCCAGGCCTCTTTGAAACAGTTCAGCCGAAAAGGCGAAAAGTTCGACCTTATAATCATAGACCCTCCTTACAGCTCGACCCTTCTGCGTGAAGCGCTCGAGGCCATTGACAGGGACGCTATCCTTGCAGATGAGGGTGTAATAGTGGCCGAGACCACAAAGAGGATGGCCCTTGAGGCGGACTTGAAAAGCCTTGAGCTGTTTGATGAGAGAAGGTATGGCGATACGGTCGTTTACTTCCTTAAAAATAAGGTTGTCTCTGAAAATTAGATATTTTTTCTGAAGTCAAGGAAGGGCGGAAATAAAAAGCGCAGCATATATGAATAATATGTGAGCATTTTTATTTCCGCACTGACGCAGAGGTCAGGAAAAAGAGCAATTTTCAAGGAGAGCACTGAATTTGTCTAAGCACATTGGCGTATATCCTGGGACATTTGATCCGATAACAAAAGGCCATCTCGATGTCATCGAGCGCGGCATAAAGCTCTTCGACGTCCTCGTGGTAGCCGTGGCCGAGGGGCTTGCAAAGGCCCCTCTTTTCGATGTTGAGGAGAGGCTCGACATGATACGGGCCGAGGTCAAGAAGTACAAGACAGTGAGGGTCGAGAGCTTTGACTGCCTGCTCATGGACTACATGAGAAAGAAAAAGGCCAAGATAGTATTGAGGGGCCTGCGCGTGGTGTCTGACTTCGAATACGAGTTTCAGATGGCACTTATAAACCGGAAGCTCGACCCGGACATAGAGACGGTCTTCATGATGACCTCGGATAATTACGCGCCCGTAAGCTCCCGCTTCATAAAAGAGATAGCAAAATTCGGCGGCGATGTCAGCGCATTTGTCACGCCGGGCGTCTCCCGTAGACTGGAAAAGAAGTTCAGGCAATTGGCAAAGGAATAGTCAACCTTAAGGAGCAACAGGATGATCAAGCTTTCAGACAGGCTTGCAGGATTGGAAGAATCGGTAACGCTCGCGATTACCGCGAAGGCCAGGGCGATGAAAGCCGAAGGCCGGGACGTAATAGGCTTTGGCGCGGGCGAGCCTGATTTCGATACGCCGGAAAATATAAAAGAGGCCGGCATCAGGGCCATAAAAGAAGGCCATACAAAGTACACGGCCGTGGGCGGCATAAACGAGCTCAAGGACGCCATAATCGTCAAGTTCAGGAAAGATAATAAACTTGAGTACACGCGCGACGAGATACTTGTCTCGTGCGGCGGCAAGCACTCCATCTTCAACCTTTTTCAGGCCGTATTGAACCCCGGCGACGAGGTAATAATCCCGGCCCCGTACTGGGTCTCATACCCGGTCATGGCCGCACTCGGCGGCGGCACCCCGAAGGTAGTGCACACGAAGGAATCCGACGGCTTCAGGATGTCGCCTGAAGCGTTCAAGGCAAGCATAGGCCCTAACACCAAGGCGGTCGTCATAAACAGCCCGTCAAACCCGACAGGCGCGGCTTACACTGAAAAAGAACTCGTCAGGATTGCCGAGATAGCCCTTGAGAACGGGCTCCTCATAATATCCGACGAGATATACGAGAGGCTCGCCTACGACGGCTTCAAGGTGACTTCCATCGCCTCCCTTTCAGAAGAAGCGAAAAAGTCCACTATCGTATTGAACGGCGTATCAAAGACCTATTCCATGACAGGCTGGAGGATAGGCTACGCTGCCGGGCCGAAGAATATCATAAAGGCCATGACCAACATCCAGAGCCAGTCGACCTCCAACCCGACATCCATCAGCCAGTGGGCGGCAGTTGAGGCCATAAGCGGCCCGCAGAACGCGATAGACACGATGGTCGCCGAGTTCGTCAAACGGCGCAATGTCATGGTAGACGGCCTCAACGCAATCGACGGGATAAGCTGCCTGAAGCCACAGGGAGCGTTCTATGTATTCCCCAATGTCTCGAAACTGTTCGGCAGGAAGTACAAGGACAGAACCATAAAGGGCTCGGTCGACCTGGCTACATATCTTATCGATGAGGCAGGCATAGCGGTCGTGCCTGGCGAGCCCTTTGGTGACGACCAGTTCATAAGGCTCTCTTACGCGACCTCGATGGATAATATCGTTAAGGGTGTGAAGAGGATAGGCGAAGCAATAAAAGAGCTGAAGTAAAATTGCTCTAATTTTTAGAGACACCCTGAAAACGAAAAGGCCGGCCCTGAAAAGGGCCGGCCTTTTTTTAGCTTCGAATTTCGCAGCCTTGTTTTATCCCTTTACCGCGAATTTTCTCCATGTCACGAAACCAGCCAGGCCACTTCCGATGAGAAGGAGCGTGGACGGCTCAGGTACTGAAGTCGACCCGCCGCCGGAAGTCGCGAGGCTGAAATCGAGCGTGGCGTTGAAATAGGTGGCCGTGTCAAAGGACAGCCCTTTCCAGTCGAAATACGCGTAATCCGAGCCGAACGAGAGCATGGAGGTATTCCATCCCGCCATGTTGGTATCGACCGTAACGCCCTGAAGCGCATTTCCTGAACTGTCGTTGAGGTCCGAGACCCTTAGCCCGTTAAAGGTAATCGGATTGGTTACCACATTAGGAAAAGGGTCAAACACGACCGTAGTATATGTGTCCCACCAGGTGCCGGAGGCATCGAAGAGATAATTGTAATCCACGAGGATGTTGTCAGCCCCGACATTTACCTTGTACCCGTAAGGATAGCTGCCATAGGCGATTACAGTATCCGAGTCGTCCGCGGTTACGGTAGTTGGCAGCGGGGATGTGCCGACTTGTATGAGCGAGCCGTCCGGGGCAGTGTAGTGTATGACTGTGACATCGTCGCCGATGAGCGTTGCTTCTGCGGTGCCTGCCCCTATGCAGAAGGCCATTGCCAGTGCGATATATCCAGCG
>JACPGA010000002.1 GCA_016182705.1 Deltaproteobacteria bacterium | reverse complement strand
TACGCGACCCCGAATTCTTTCAATATTTTCGCGGCTTCTTCCATTACGGGAAGGTCAGAGTCGCTCCCCATCAATATGCCTACCAACGGTTTTCCAGACATCCGCATCCTCCAGATTCGATTATCTCAGGGCCTTTTTCCCTATGTCTGTCCTGTACTGCGCGCCTTCCCACTCGATGAGCGCGGCGGCCTTGTAGGCGTTCTCTATAGCGGCCTTAATGTCGACCCCGAGGGCCGTGACTCCAAGTACCCTGCCGCCTGAAGTGACGACTTTTCCATCGCGGCTGGCTGTGCCAGCGTGGAATACAACTGTATCAGGCAGGAGTGCGGCTTTGTCCAGGCCCCTTATCTCGCTCCCCTTCAGGTAATCGCCGGGGTAGCCTTTGGCGGCCATGACGACGCAGACAGCCGCTTCTGTTTTCCATTCAAGGGAGACTTCATCCAGATTGCCTTTCGCGGCCGCGAGGAGCGCTTCCAGAAGATCAGTGCCGAGCCTCATCAGTATCGGTTGGGTCTCCGGGTCTCCGAACCTGCAGTTGAACTCGAGCACCTTTGGCCCGGTCTTGGTCATCATGAGCCCAGCGTAGAGGATGCCCTTGTAGGGCCTGCCCTCTTTTTCCATGCCGGATACGGCAGGAAGCATGACCTTTTCCATGACCTCTTTTTGAAGCTCCGGGGTCAGGACCGGGGCAGGGGAGTAAGCGCCCATGCCGCCCGTGTTCGGGCCTCTGTCTCCGTCGAAAATCGCCTTGTGGTCCTGCGCCGGGGCCAGCGGCAGGACTGTCTTGCCGTCTGTTATGGCGAGAAAAGAGGCCTCTTCGCCGACGAGGAATTCTTCTATTATTATCTTCTTACCGGCTGAGCCAAAGGCCTTCTCGGTCATTATGAGGTCGACGGCTTCAAGTGCTTCCTGAGCACTCTGGCATATGACCACGCCCTTGCCGGCGGCTAAGCCGTCGGCCTTGACGACCATGGGCGGTTTGTGGGTCTCGATATATGCCCTGGCCTCAGCCGCGTGCTCGAATTTCTTGTAAAAGGCGGTCGGAATGTTGTGGCGCAGCATCAGCTCTTTGCTGAAAGCTTTGCTCCCTTCCAGCTCGGCGGCCGCTTTTGACGGGCCGAAGACCAGGAGGCCTTCTGCCGTGAAGGCGTCGGTTATGCCGAGCGTCAGCGGCAGCTCAGGGCCCACGACCGTGAAGTCGATCTTTTCGCGCAAGGCAAATGCCTTGAGCTCATCTATCTCTTCAGCGGCGATCGGGATATTCTCGCCGTGCATGGCTGTGCCGGGGTTGCCCGGGGCGATAAAGAGCTTTGTTACGCTTTTGCTCTGAGAGAGCTTCCAGGCAAGAGCGTGCTCTCTGCCTCCGCCGCCTACTATCAATACCTTCATTACAGCTCCTTGAAAATTGCTCTTTTCCCGATTGACCTCGAAAAAAATATCTAATTTTTAGAGCTCCAACAGATCAGTGCCTGAAATGCCTTACGCCGGTGAAGACCATCGCGATGCCGTTCTCGTTCGCGGCCTTTATCACTTCTTCGTCCCTTATGGAGCCGCCGGGCTGGATTATCGCCGTGACTCCGTGTTGGGCAGCCGCGTCGACATTGTCCCTGAACGGGAAGAACGCGTCAGAGGCCATGACCGAGCCCTTGACCTCAAGGCCCGCGTCAGAAGCCTTCTGGGCAGCTATTCTGGTAGAGTCTATCCTTGACATCTGCCCAGCGCCGACGCCGACTGTCCTGGTGTCGCGGGCGAATATGATGGCGTTGCTCTTTACATGCTTGCATACGCTCCACGCGAACAGGAGGTCTTCGAGCTCCTTGTCGTTGGGGCCTCTTTCCGTGACTATCTTGAGGTCGGCCGCGCTCTCGAGGTCAAGCGTCTGGACCAGCAGGCCGCCGGAGACCCTCTTTATGTCGAGATCTGTTGGGCCGAAGTAGAGCGCTTCGGGTTTGACGCTCGCTATGTCGAGAAGCCTCAGGTTCTTTTTCGTGGACAGGAGTTCGAGCGCTTCCTTGTCAAAGCCCGGGGCTATGACGGCCTCGAGGAATATCTTGCCGAGTTCTTCGGCCAGTTCCTTCGTGACTTTCCTGTTTACTCCGACGATTCCGCCGAAAGCGGAGGTCTTGTCGCACTCGTAGGCGAGCTTGTAGGCCGCGAGCAGGCCGTTCTTGGATACGGCTGTGCCGCAGGGGTTGTTGTGCTTCACTATGACTGCCGCTGGCTCATGGAATTCGGATACGAGGGAGAGCACGGCATTGAGGTCGAGTATGTTGTTATAGGAAAGCTCCTTGCCCTGGAGGCATTTGGCGTCGGCAAGGCCTGCCGAGCCCTTTACGCGCTTTCTGTAGAAGGCGGCCTTCTGGTGCGGGTTCTCGCCGTAGCGCAGGTCCATTATCTTTTCGTACTGCTCGGTGTAGGTATCTGAGAAGAGCTTTTTCGGCTCGATTTCCGGCGCGTCCGGCACAGTGCCAAGGTAGTTGGAGATGGCGGCGTCGTACCTGGCGGTCGTCTGGAAGACCTTTCTGGCAAGACCAAAGCGCGTATCCCTTCCAAGGCAGCCCTTCTTGTCGTTCATTTCCGAAATTATCTTTCCGTTATCAGCCGGGTCAACCACGACCGCGACGTCGTTCCAGTTCTTGGCGGCGGCCCTGAGCATAGTGGGCCCGCCTATGTCGATGTTCTCTATGGCGTCTTCGAGCGTGCAGCCCTTGGCTATGGTCTCTTCAAAGGCGTAGAGGTTGACCACGACCATGTCGATTGGAAGGATGCCGTTGGTCTCCATCTCTTTGGCGTGGGTGGCGTTATCCCTTATTCCGAGTATGCCGCCGTGTATCTTCGGGTGCAGGGTCTTGAGCCTGCCGTCCAGCATCTCGGGAAAGCCGGTGTAGGACTGTATGGGTATGACGTTCACGCCGGTATTCTTTATGAGTTCGGCAGTGCCGCCGGTCGAGATTATCTCGACACCCGCGGCAGAGAGTTCTTTCGCGAACTCCGCGATGCCGGTTTTATCCGTGACGCTGATTATTGCCCTTCTTATCCTTCTCATTGAATCAAAGCCTCCCTTACTGATTAGAAATTCATGTTCTTTATAAACTCTCTCTCAAAATGCGCGCTGCCTGAAAGTGAGACATAACGGGCCTGCCTGGCAATTGCCTCGGCTTCCCTTTTTCTTTCGTCGTCAAGGGCAAGGACAGCGCCTTCGAGTGCCGCGTCCCCGACTGTGCGGATGTCGGTCCAGGCTTCGTCAAGAAGCCCTATGGCCCTGAGGCCCTCTTCTTTCAGATGGCTGCCAAAGGCCCCTGCTATGTAGACGGTCGCAACGTCCTCCGGGCCTATTCCGGCCTTCATGAGGAGCATTGTAATGCCTGCCCTGGTCGCGGACTTCGCGGTCTGCAGGGCCCTTATATCGTCCTGGGTAAGGGCCACTTCGCCTGAGGCCCCCCTGTAAAGGGTAAAGGAATTGCCTTCCGGGCTTGCCTTTATCCTCGACGAGAGATTGTTTGTGACCTCGTCCCTGTCCTTTATCCTGCCGGTGCTTTCGATGATGCCCGCTCCAAGGAGGGACGCCGCCGCTTCGATGAGCCCGGAGCCGCAGATGCCTTTTGGCGCGCCTTTGCCTATTACGTCGAGTATTACGCTGTCGTCTTCTATCTTTACGCCCTGTATCGCGCCGGGGGCGGCCACCATGCCGAACCTGACTTCTCCGCCTTCAAAGGCCGGGCCAGCGGCGGCTGATGTCGCGTAAAGGACGCCGCCGGACGAGAGCAGTATTTCGCTGTTGGTGCCTATGTCTATCGCAAGGACGGGTTTGTCGCCGCCCGGCATGCCGAGCGCAAGCGCTACAGCTACGGCGTCCCCGCCGACGAAACCGCCGATGAGCGGGAAGACGTAAAGTCCGCAGCCAAGCCCGAGACCTGCTTGAAGCGTTTGCGCCTCCTTGAAGGCTGGCTTGTACGGCACCCTTGAGAGCGGCTCAGGGGAGACCCCGAGGAGCAGGTGCTCCATCACGCTGTTTCCAGCCGCGGCTGCCATCGTGATATCAGCCAGGGAATCTCCGGCAAGCGAAAGAAGCAGGCCTCTGCAGGCATCCCTTATGGCAACGGAAAGCTCCTCAAGCGCCCCTTCGCGGCTTATCGCGGCTTCCATGCGGGAGATGACGTCCCGTCCCCATCTGGCCTGCGGGTTCGGAAGGCTTTCGGCGGCGAGCACGCTGCCTGTCGCAAGGTCGACGAGCGCGCAGACGACAGTCGTGGTGCCGACATCGAAAGCGGCTCCAAGGCCCGCCTTCTCTTTTTCAAGGGTTTGCCGCAAGGGTTTTAAAGAGGTTTCCTGGCCGGAAAACCGGCGGCAGGCCCATCGGGCCTGCCGTTATCTTTTATCTTTTTTTGAGGTTTAAATCAAGGGTTTCTGAGCGTCAGAAGGAAACAGGGGCGCTGGAAAGCAGGTACTTCAGGTCTTCGTCCTGGAACTGCAGGCCAAGGCCGAGATAGGCGGACCGCAGGCCTACGTTGCTTATGAAGTCGTCATAACCGGCGGTGAGGAAGAAAAACTTGCTCAGGTTCCATGTGGCCCCGGCCTTGAGGCGGGGGTTGCCTTCGCTCGCGAAATCAAAGGCCTCGAGCGTCCATCTTATCCTGTCCTGGAACATGTAGTAGTCGATTCCGGCTCCTCCGCTGGATTCGATGATACCGCCTCTAACCACGACGTTCTTGAACCTCTTGGCTATCTGGGCGGAGATCTTTATCTGCTCGGTGGTCTTTACTTCTTTGACGGTCCTGGGGACGCCGTCCGTGGTAACGACACGGGTCTCGGTAGTCTTTTTGCCCCTAGGGTCGTCAACTATCTCAAGGAGGTAGTATTTGTCGGCCTTGGGCTGTATGCGCAGCGTCAGGTAGCTCTTCGTGTCCCTGGCGTCAAACAGGTACTCGCCCCTGTAGCCTATGAAGGTATGGAAGTTCTCGGTCCTCTCGATATAGTTGTTTATGCCGGCGATCGTCTTGTTGATGTTCTCATGCAGGGTCTTGTCGTTCACGAGCTTTCCTATGGTGCCTTCGCCTTCGTCTATCTTCTTCGCGATGCTGCT
>JACPGA010000094.1 GCA_016182705.1 Deltaproteobacteria bacterium | reverse complement strand
CTGCCGAGTATGTTGCCGGTCGCCAGGTCTGGCGCGCCGATGCGAAGCGCGGCAATCGAAACCACGAGTTCAGGAAGGGAAGTGGTTATGGCCACGAATACCGTGCCCACGAAGCTGCTGCCGAGCCCGGTCGCTTCGGCTATTCCCCCTGCCACGAACGGGAGGGCGGCGGCGACCCCCACCACTATCACGGCGTTCAGCGAGTATATGGCTACGGCCCTCTTGAGAGTCACGCCTTCGTATTGGCGCGTCCCTTCGGATACGAGCTCTTTTATGAACCTTTTCTCATAAAAATAGACCATCCTTATCCCCACGATATAAACCGCGAAGAAGACCGGCGTGTAGAGCCCGATATGCCAGAATGACGGGATGAACTCTTGCAGGAGTATGGAAGTCGAGGTCAGGCCTATGAGGGCGACTCCGAAACCTGCCGAGAGCAGGTGAGATTGCCCGACCTTTGAGAAGATAGGCTTGCCCTTGTCCATGGGGTCGAGCATGGCGAGTATCAGGAGGTTGAACACGCACGAGCCCATTATGTCTCCGGCGGCTATGTTCGGAAGGTTAGCGAACGCAACCGAGCTGATGCCTGTTATAAGCTCCGGCAGGGAAGTTATGCTGGCCAGGATGATAAGGCCTGTCCACGCCCTCCCAAGCCCGGTCTTCTCGGCTATGATATCCCCGTACTTGGAAAGCTGCGTGCCGCAGATGACGATTACTGCGGCGATCAAAATGAACTCTGTTAATAAAAGCGCCACTCCTGAAGGCTCCCTTTTGCTTAATTTTCACATTATACTATTCTATCGCAAATATCATCAGCCGGTCCTTAACCGTTTGACTTGGATACCCGTTTACCTTTAAAATAGCCGTACAATGGTGAAAAGTCTGAAAATTGTCTTGATTGCGATATGCCTTTTGTTTTTGCAGCCGCCCGCCGTTTTTGCCTTGAACTTCGAACCCTTTGAACAGGAAGCCATAAGGGTAGTGGTCATAGACCCTGGACACGGCGGAGAGGATACCGGCGCGAAGGGGCCTTCCGGTGTAGCGGAAAAGGACATCACGCTCAGCATCGCCTTGAAGCTCGCGGAAGCGCTGAAAGAGGGCATGGACGCCAGGGTCCTTCTTACGAGGACTTCTGACGTGTTCATCCCCCTTGAGGAACGGACGGCGTTCGCGAACGCCAACAGGGCCGATATATTCATAAGCATACACGTAAATGCCGCCGCCTCGCGTGACGCGCGCGGCACTGAGACATTCTTTTTGAGCATGGACGCGACCGACGAGGACGCCAGACGGCTTGCGGCTTTTGAGAACAACGCCGATTCGGCCGGAACAGTCATTTTGACCGACGGGGGCGACCTCAGGGATATCCTCCTGGATATGGCGAGCACCAGGAGCCACCATGAGAGCTCGAGGCTCGCCGAGGCGGTCCATCTGAGCATGCTGGGCAAGGCCGGGCGCGAGGGCAGGGGCGTGAAGCAGGCCCCGTTCACTGTGCTCGTGGGCGCGACCATGCCTGCCGTGCTTGTTGAGGTCGGCTTCATATCGAACCCTTCCGAGGAAAAATGGCTTTCATCAAGGAAAGACCAGGAACTGGCAGCAAGGGCCATAGCAGATGCCGTTGTGAACTTCAGGAACATAATGACAAAGAGAGGCGGCTTAATTGAAATCAGCGGAAAACGCATTGAGAACTGACGGCAGGACCCCGGCGGACCTTCGTCCGGTAAAGGTCACGAGAGGGTATCTTAAATTCGCGGAGGGCTCCGTCCTCATCGAGATGGGAGACACGAAGGTCATCTGCGCGGCTACCGTCGAAGAGCGCGTGCCGCCTTTTCTGATGGGAAAAGGAAAGGGCTGGATGACGGCGGAGTACTCGATGCTGCCGAGGTCGTCCCAGAAAAGGATACAGAGGGAGTCTTCCGCTGGCAAGGTCGGCGGCAGGACCCACGAGATTCAGAGGCTCATAGGAAGGAGCCTGCGCGCTGTCACGGACCTTTCGGCCCTGGGCGAGAGGACCATATACATTGACTGCGACGTCCTGCAGGCCGACGGCGGCACAAGGACTGCGTCGATCACCGGCGCGTATATAGCAGTTTACGAAACTCTTTCCGCGCTCGTTAAAAAAGGCGTCATCTCCTCGATACCCCTTGTTGATTCGGTTGCGGCCGTGAGCGTCGGCATTGTCGGGAACTACGATGAAGACTCAACCGCCGAAGTAGACATGAACATCATCATGACCGGAAGCGGCAAGTTCGTTGAAGTGCAGGGCACGGCCGAGTCAGAGCCGTTCTCAAAGGACAGCCTCTCTGAGCTAATCTCTCTTGCCTCAAATGGTATCGCTGAGCTTGCCGTAATCCAGAAGAACTCTCTCGGCATAGCATGAAAGTAGTGCTCGCCACTAAAAATACCGGCAAGGCAAAAGAGATCGGCCGCATACTCGAAGGCTCGGGCGTGGAGATAATCTCTCTTGAAGGCTTTGCTAATGTCGAGCTGCCGCCTGAGACCGGAAAGACCATGGAAGAGAACGCGCTTCTGAAGGCGCGCGCGGCCGCTGAAGCGACCGGCCTTCCGGCCCTTGCCGATGACTCAGGACTTGAAGTCGATTACTTGGGAGGGGCGCCGGGTGTTTATTCCGCAAGGTATTCCGGCGAGAAGGCAACCGACGAGGAGAACTGGAAAAAACTTCTAAGAGAGCTCGAAGGCGTCGAGGCCGAAAAACGCACGGCCCGTTTCAGGTGCGCCCTGGCGCTCGTAGGCTTTGACGAAAATGAGTACCTGTTCGAGGGCGTATTCGAAGGCGTGATAGCCGAAGCGCCGAGAGGGAAAAACGGTTTTGGTTATGACCCGGTATTCATCCCCCTTGGCTCCGGCAGGACAGCAGCCGAGCTCGCGCCTGATGAGAAGAACAGGATAAGCCACAGGGCTAACGCGCTTGAAGCGCTTAAAGCTTTTCTCGATAGCCGCAAGTAACGCTTAAAATCCTTCCCCCGCTGCCTTGACAACCTCCAAACCCTCAATTAGACTTACTCAGTAAGTAAGCTAGTAGACGGGTTTGGAAGCGCGAGGTAATAAACGGACCTGAAGTGCACAAAAACCCCTATTACTTATGAAATCCAAATAATGAAAGGAGGGTTTTTGCGTTATGCCTTCAGGAAAAGTCAAATGGTTCAACGAGGCAAAGGGTTTCGGGTTTATTGAACAGGACTCCGGTGAGGATGTCTTTGTCCATTATACCTCCATCCAGGGTAACGGTTTCAGGACTTTGAAAGAGGGGCAGAAGGTGGACTTCGACATAACCAAGGGCCCCAAAGGGCTCAAGGCCGAGAACGTCAACCCGGCTCCACTTTGATTAACGAGCTCTAATCAAAGCCCTCATCCTTATCCGGATGAGGGCTTTTTTTATGTACACGGCCCTGCCCTTGGGATAAGATGCCGTAAGCGCAGCGAAAACACGGGGTTTGAAAATGGAAGAAAAAATAGTGATGCAGGTTGTCCCCGGCCTTGAGGGCATCCTTGCCGCTGAGTCGGCCATAAGCTACATAGACGGGGAGCGGGGCATACTCGAGTACAGGGGCATCTCAATAGAGACGCTCGCGGAAAAGAGTGGTTTTCTGGAGACGGCCTGGCTTCTTATTTTCGGGCGGCTCCCGAACAAAGCCGAGCTCCGGAAGTTCCACGACGACGTTACTTTTCATACAAGGCTCAAGCTCAAGATATTGAGGATGATGGAGTATCTGCCGGAAAACGGCCACCCCATGCATTATCTTCAGGCGGTGACCTCGGCGATGGGCATGTACTACCCGGCCAGAGACACACTCAACCCTGACATGCGCTACTGGTCAGCGGTAAGGCTCGTAGCGAAGCTGCCGACCATAACCGCCGCCGTGCACAGGCTCAAGCACGGGGACGCGCCCATACAGCCCAGCAACGACCTTTCCTTTGCCGCCAACTTCTACCACATGCTGTTCGAAAAAGAGCCTTCCCCGCTCATTGAGCGCGTGCTCGACATCATGCTTATACTTCACGCCGACCACACCATGAACGCTTCCACTTTCAGCGCGAGAGTCGTTGGCTCCACCCTTGCTGACCCGTATACGATAGTGGCTTCGGCCATAGGCACGCTTTCCGGCCCTTTGCACGGCGGGGCCAACGAGGAAGTGGTGCGCATGATAGACGAGATAGGCACAAAGGAAAACGTCAGGGGCTATATCGAGGGGAAGCTCGAGAAAAAAGAAAAGATAATGGGCGTGGGCCACAGGGTCTACAAGACCGTGGACCCCAGGGGAGAGGTGTTGAAACGCTACATATCTCTTCTTGCCGAGCACGACGGAATCGACAAAAAAACGCTCGAGATATCCAGGGAGCTCGAAAAGATAGTGCATGAGAAACTTTCGGCCAGAGGGCTTCACCCCAACATAGATTTTTATTCCGGGATAGTCTTCAGGAGCATAGGCATTCCGACCGAGCTTTTCACGCCGATATTCGCCATGGGCAGGGTCGCTGGCTGGCTCGCCCACTGGATGGAACAGCTCAAGAGCAACCGCATATACAGGCCCGAGCAGAAGTACACGGGACTTCGCGAACAGCCGTACATTCCGCTGGAAGAGAGGGGATAGCCGATGCCCGGGAATATT
Source organism: Deltaproteobacteria bacterium (assembly GCA_016182705.1). Lineage (GTDB taxonomy): Bacteria > Desulfobacterota > GWC2-55-46 > GWC2-55-46 > GWC2-55-46 > GWA2-54-12. Next base: position 393 of record JACPGA010000094.1, on the reverse strand, counting down.
GCCATAGCGGGGAAGCGGCTCATAAGCCGCCTCCTGTTTCTCTCTTTACTCCTTGTGGTTGCTTACGGCTGCGTTGAGCCGAGAATATTGAGAGTCGCTGACCGCCGCGAGCTCAAGCCCACGGAACTCCTCAAGGAGATCGACAAGAGCGACATCGTGTTTGTCGGAGAGGTCCACAACAAAAAGAGCCATCACAAGGCCCAGCTCGAGATAATAAAAGCTCTGGACGGAGGTGGCAAGAAGGTCGCCATAGGCGTTGAGATGTTCAAGAAAGAGGATCAGGAGGCTCTGGACAAGTGGATTTCCGGCGAGATAGAGGAGGCCGAGTTCAGCGAGATATACCACAGGAACTGGGGGCTGCCCTGGAACCAGTACAGGGATATCTTCGTGTTC
>JACPGA010000093.1 GCA_016182705.1 Deltaproteobacteria bacterium | reverse complement strand
TGTGGAAAGGGTCGTATTCGACAGGTTCATGGATTTGTACCTCGATGAATGCCGCAAGATAAAAATGGGAGACCCGCTGGACGAGATGACCGCCCTGGGCCCCATGATAGAGGAGGCGGCGGCAATACGGACCGAAGAATGGGTGAAAGAGGCCGTTTCTGATGGGGCGAAAGTGCTTCTTGGCGGGAAGAGGAAGGGAAGCTTCATGGAGCCCACGGTTTTGACCAATACCAGGCCGTCGATGAAGGTCTGCGGGGAAGAGGCGTTTGCCCCGGTTGTCTCACTTGAGGCGTATGAATCGTTCGACGAGGCCTTGACAGAGGTCAACAGCGGCCTTTACGGGCTTCAGGCAGGGTTATTCACAAGGGACATGGCCCGCGTTTTCAGGGCCTATGAAGAGCTCGAAGTGGGCGGCGTGGTCGTTGGAGACGTGCCGACATACAGGGCCGACAACATGCCTTACGGCGGCGTCAAAATGAGCGGTTTTGGCAGGGAGGGCGTGGCATACGCCATCGAGGAGATGACTGAGCCGAAGCTCCTGGCTATAAACCCTTCTGCCTGAATTAAGCGTCAGGGCGTAAATAAAAATGCTCACATATTTTCATATATGCTCCCTTTTTATTTCCACTCTTCCTTGACTTCAGAAAAAATAGCTGATTTTCAGGGCAGTCTTTAATCGCGGCCAAATCAGGAACTTTAATATGAGCGTTCTTTTAGAAATACGGACTTTTGTCATTGTCCGGCGCTCCCTGTTTTATGTACTATAAGCCTGTTGTAAAGGGCAAAAGCTTCCAAAAAAAATCTTGTATTTGATTTTTTTGTGCGTTAGTATACTGTATACATAAGAAGACGGTTCACAGCCGTTGCCTGTATAGTCTAAAACGAAAGGATGGTGATCAGGATTGTCTCTTAAAATTACCGAAGATTGCGTGGCTTGCGGCGTTTGTATGCCCGAGTGCCCTGTTAACGCCATTTCTGAAGGGGATATATACGTCATCGATCCCAATCTCTGTGTGGAATGCAAAGGCCATTACGACGCGCCGAAGTGCGCTGAGGTTTGCCCGACCGATGCCTGCGTGCCTGCCTGAGGACTGCAAGACCCCGCAAGCGGGGCCCTGAGTAAATCCTAAGTGAACTTTGCCGCGGCATTAACCCGCAGAATTATTTTACTGACCTGCGCCGCCGCTCAAGCGGCGGCGCAGGTATCCAGCTCTGGATATTTCAAAGCCCCGGCACGCGCGGGGTTGTTCTTTCTTCTGGACTTGTTGATTCTTCCTATGCAGTTTCTGTGTGCCGCCTGGGCGGCAGAAGGCGATATATGAAAGAATTTGCCGTATTCTGGGGTTGCACCATACAGACCCGGTTCCCTTTTATCGAAAAATCCACCCGTATGATCCTCGAGAGCTTCAAGCTCCCGTACAGGGACATTGACGGGTTTACGTGTTGTCCGGAAAAGTCGCTCGTAAATAATGTGGACCACGGCACGTTTGTCGTTACCGCCGCGCGAAACGTGGCCCTCGTTGACGAGCTTGGCTACGACCTCGTGAGCCCTTGCACCGGGTGCGTCTCCAACCTCGCCACGGTACGCGGCGAGCTCAACGCCAACCCGCGCGAGAAGGCCGAAGTCAACGGCCTGCTGAAAGAGATAGGCCGCGAGTTTACCGGCACCGCCAGCCTCAGGCATCTCGTGCCGTTTTTTCACGACACGGTCGGCGTCCACACCATAAAGCAGAGAATAAAGAGGGACTTCAAAGGCATGAGGATAGCCCTTCATTACGGCTGCCACATGATAAGGCCCTCTCACGCGTTGAGGGCCGACGACCCATTGAACCCCGTGAAGTTCGACAACCTCATAAGGGGCCTGGGCGCGGAAAGCCTTCAGTTCATGACCAAGCTCATGTGCTGCGGGCAGGGCCTCGACAGGATAGACGAACACGACAGGGCACTGGATTTCGCCCGTATAAAGCTCAAGGAACTGAAGGCCATGAAGGCCGACGCGCTGGTGCTGTGCTGTCCGTCCTGCTTCCTGCAGTTCGACAACAACCAGTTCCTCATGGAAAAAGAAGGGGAGCGTTTCGGCATACCCATCATTTATTTTACTGAACTTCTGGGCCTCGCGCTCGGCTTCGGCGCGGAGGAACTCGGCATGAACAACCACAGGATCGACTGCGCGCCCTTCCTCAAAAGGTGGGAAGAGCTTTCGGCCAGGCCAGCGGTATCTGTGGGCATCGAGGAGGGGCTTACCGGCCCCAACGCGCTGGGTTAAAGGAGAAAGCAATGCTGGAAGCGAAACTTGATCTGAAGCTCCTGGAGATGTGTTCGAAGTGCGGCGCGTGCTACTCTATTTGCCCGTCGTGCGTGAACATACCCGGCTACGACCCCAGGGCAGTCATAAAAGACATACTCGACGGCAGCCACGAGAAGTGGATAAACCACCACTCCATCTGGGAATGCCTTGAATGCCATTATTGCCTTGAGATGTGCTATCAGCATTACGGCTTTGAGAGCGCCATGACCGCGATGAGGACCATAGCGACGAGACAGGGCGCGCACCCGCCGCAGGTAAAAAGGGGCTGGGACATGTTCGTGAAGACCTCAAGGCTCGGCGAGCCAGCTCTTCCGGCAAGGAAAAAGCTCGGCCTTCCCGAGCCCAAGGCCTCAGGAGCCGAAGAGTTTAGAAAACTTTATGCGCTTCTTAATGAAAAAAGGCAACAGCACAAAGCAGAATAGGCTGCTCAAGCTCCGCTGAAGGACAGCGAAGTTTGAGGAATGAGGCGTATTTTCAGGTACGCCGCAGTGACGAGAGACGAAGACAACGAAGCAGGTGGACTTTTTCAGCAGCCTGGATAACGAGGTAGACATAAATGGTAAGGGTAGTAGGTGTAAGGTTCAAAAAGGCTTGCAAGGTATACGACTTTGAGGCCGAAGCTCTGGAGCTCGCTCCGGGAGATACGGTCATAGTCGAGGTCGAAAGGGGTCTCGGCCTTGGCTCGGTCGTCTACACC
>JACPGA010000090.1 GCA_016182705.1 Deltaproteobacteria bacterium | reverse complement strand
ATTCATTTATCATTTTTCACCGCGTAACGCAAGTCGATTTTTTTTTACGCGCTTTCTTTTATTCAGGCCTCCGGCAGTTATAATCAATATATGGACTCCGCCTTTGTCCGCGCGGTTTAAAAAAACTACTAAAGCAGTGTCTTTTATGCTAAAAAAGACGATATCCTGATTAAAAAGGGGAATTGATGTTCAAAAAGCTCAAGGCTGGTTTTGAGAGCCTCAAGGCAGGGCTGGCCAGGACCCATAACGCCATTATGGGGAATGTCGAGGCCGTCTTTACCGGGGAGTCAAGGGAAGATCAGCTCGAAAAACTCGAGGAGGCCCTCATACTTTCAGATGTCGGTGTGAAGGCCGCCACGGATATTGTAGACGGCCTCAGGACCCGGCTCATCGGCAACGACCCGGAAAAGCTCAAGTCTTATCTGAAAGACTCGATATACTCAATATTGAGGGAAGTCGAGCAGCCGCTTGAGATAACGAACACCCCGTTCGTCATCATGGTGCTCGGCGTTAACGGAGTTGGCAAGACGACCACAATCGGCAAGCTCGCGTCGAAGTACGCCTCAGAGGGCAAATCGGTACTGCTGGCGGCTGGCGACACATTCCGGGCCGCCGCCATAGAACAGCTCGAAGGGTGGGGGCAGCGCGCGGGCTGTCCGGTCATGCGCCAGACGCAGGGCGGAGACCCGGGCGCGGTCATTTTCGACGCCATGAGGGCCGCTGAGGCGAGAAGGTCGGAGATTGTGATTCTTGACACCGCAGGAAGGCTCCATACTAAGGTAAACCTTATGGAGGAGCTGAAGAAGGTGCAGAGGGTGGCCGCGAGGGAGTTGCCGGGCTCGCCTCACGAAAAGCTCCTGGTGCTTGACGCCTCTACCGGGCAGAACGCGCTTAACCAGGCAAGACTCTTCAACGAGGCCGTCGGGGTCACGGGCATAGCGTTGACCAAGCTCGACGGCACGGCAAAGGGCGGAATAATTATCGCCATCGCCAGGGAGCTGAAAATCCCCATCCGTTTCATCGGCGTGGGAGAGACCATAGACGACTTGAAGGTATTCGAAGCAAGGGACTTTGTAGACGCCCTTATCTGATTTTTGCGGAGGTAGACGGGAAGTGGACGACAAGCTCAAGGGCTTTTACGATTTGTTCTGGCGCAGGAGAAGCATCCGCGAATTTTCCGAAAGGCCGGTCGAGCCTGAAAAGATAGACAGGCTCCTCGAAGCATTGAGGAGAGCCCAGAGCGCGGCCAACCGCCAGCCCTGGCACTTCGTCGTCATATCGGATAAGGCTGGCAGGGCGGCCCTTGACGAGGTCTTCACCAAGGAAGGCTTCAGGAAGGCGCCATTGCTTATCGTTGCCTGCGCCGACCAATCTCAGGCCTGGACGAGGCGCGCTGACAAAATCAATTACGCCTGGGTCGATGTTACTATCGCAGTGACCGAGATGATAGGAGCGGCGACAGCCGAAGGGCTCGGGAGCTGCTGGGTGGCGGCAATAGAGCCTGAACTGGTAAGAGAGAAGCTCGGGATACCCGGGCAGATAGACATAGTGGCCATAATAGCCGTAGGCTATCCTGAAAAGGAACTCGTTGTAGAGGACAAGGCCAGAAAATCTCTCGCGGAGATAATCCATCATGGCAAGTGGTAAGAAAGAGCAGCCCGAAGATCAATACGTGCTTCTTCGTTCGGACAGGAGGAAGAACCTCAGAAAGCAGCTCCTGGTCCTCAAGATAAGAGGCGAGGACAACAGGGGCGTCTTTTTCGGGTACGCCAAGACCATAAGCAGGGGAGGGATGTTCATCTCCTCCGTGAACCCGAGAAAGATGGGCGAGGAATTCGAGATAACGTTCAAGCTCGATGAAAAACAGGGCCGCGAGATAAAATGCAGGGCGGTTGTTGTCTGGATAAGGGAGTATGATTCCCTTGTCAAGCAGGAGCCCGGCATGGGCAAAAAATTCATGGACCTGGATGACGCCATAAGGGATGAGATAGACGAATGGATAGGCAGCCGGTAACGGGTTTGCTTTGAGCGTAAATGAAAAGGCGGGCAGCTGAAAAGCTGCCCGCCTTTTTTTTGCCTGTTTAGTGAACCCTTACGTGGTGAAGCTGAGGGAGTGAAAGAACTTCTCCCTCAGCGCCTTTTCTCTTTTTTTTACTGCAGTACGCCTCCTATGACCGCCGGGGCGTCCGTTACGTCGGGTTCAGCGCCGATATTCGGGTCTGTGTACCCGGACAGACTGGGCAGAGTGTACGACGTGAGCGTAATGCCCGAGCAGTTCGAGGTTGCGACAGATTGCATCCTCTGCTCCATTTCAAGTGGCTTTACGATGTATTCGGTCGTATTGTCGCTGCCGTCTATCACAGTCGTGCCAGCCGGTATGGAGAACTCGGGAATCCACCTTGTGTCCGGGCCGCAGGCCGTATCGGTTCCGGAGTCCCTGTCGACACATTTGCCAGAGGTCCTCGTATACTTGACTGACAGGGGCTGTTCAAAGGTGAGATAAGTCCCGCCAGAGGAAACTGCCGTGAACTGGTTCCAGTTGTTCACGCCTGTCTCCCATGTATAGAAAGTGTCGAGGTTCGAGCGGGCCTGCCAGGCGCAGGTGTTGCTTGTATTCCATGAGCACGCAAGCTGGTTCAGGTTCGCGGTTGTGGGCTCGAAGAGCGGGCCGCTCATGACTCCCCACTGGTGGCTGTCGTTAGCGGATGTTTGCACTAACGGACTGCCAGCGCTCTTCAAGAGCATTGACGCGGTATCGAAGGCGTAGCTCTTGTATTGGAGCGACGAGTCCGTGGGGGCGACGCTCTGGTTCTGGTAGCTGTTTGTATCGAAGTAGGGGCTCGACCCGTTTATCGCGGCGGGATCAGGGCAGTTCTCCATGCACGCGAGCGTGGCCGGGATGGTATCCGACGGATATACCATGTTCTCGAGATAGAATACGACGCCTGTGGAAGCGTCAGCAGAGCACGAGAACTTTCCTGTCAGGTTGTTCCAGGAGCAGCTTTCGAGCTTGATCTGGACGCTCCCGCCGAGCGAATTGGACCACATGTTGAGCTCGGTCATGTTAAGGGCCGACAGGCTGAGCTCCTGCTGTGGGGCAAGGTCTTCCCAGAGCCAGGTAGTGCGGTTCATCGTTCCGGTCTTCATGAACGAAGTGCCGTTCCATTCTATCCTGTATTCAGTTCCGGAGGCGTTATCGAACATCTGCAGCGGTATGCCCTTGATCTCGTCCAGGGTCATGGTCTTCTTGGTGTGCTTCTTGAGTTTTCCGCCAGCCTTCAGGACCGTGTACGGAGTCGAAGTGGTCTGTCCGTTCGAATAGTCCATCTTATAGACGGTAGCGCCATTTGGAATCGTGACGCTTTCAGGGAACCAGAGGCCCCAGTATCCTATCCAGCCGTGGTAATCATTCCCGCCTGCCGTGTATTTCAGAGGAAAACCCGAATTGCGCGTAACGCGGCTGCCGCTGGAATCGTACATCCCGTAGCGCCACGCTGTCTCATCATAAGCCGCCCTGTTCAGGCAGGCTTCATTGGAGGAAGCATCTGTCCTGAAGAAGAAATTTTCGTTAAACGCGAAAGTGTAGGATTCACTTGAGCTGCCCCACGGGCCCGTGTCGGAAATCGAGGTCGTGCCTCCGCCGGTTAATCCGTCGCCCGCCCTGTCCACCGTGACCTTCTCGGAGAACGTCATGTCGTTGTCTCCGTCGCCGTCGGCGTCAAACCCGCCGTCCGCGATGAATTTCAGGAGGACCTTGCCGTTTGAATCCTCCTCCGCTTTCAAGTACCCGCGCATCATCGTCGTGGAAGTATCCACAACCCCGTTCACGGCGGGATGCGCTTTGAAGTACAGGGTGAACAGCCCGTAAGGGTTTGCGCTGCTTACGGCTTCTGTTATCGTGAGCTTCGCGAAGATGACCTTTTCAGGTTCGTGTCCAGAACTCATAATCCGGCTGAGACGAGCCGGACGACTGGTTCTGCGAGCTCTGGCCTGCTTCGGAGGCGTCATCCTTGCCGCTGGAGCACTGGGCCTGGTCTATCTGCGCCTTGTAGTCGCCGCCGTTCAGCATGTCTCCGTATTTCGATTGCTCAAGGGAGCAGAGTATCTCGTTGACTATGTCAAACGCGCCGGCGGAGCGCTCTTCCACATAGACTTGAGTAGTGTCTTTGTTGTAATCGGAGTTGGACGGCAGGGAGGAGGTATTGATCGCCTTGAGAGCTTTGGTGCCGATATTCAGGGCTCTTACTTCAGAATCTGATGATGTATCCACGACACTGACCTGACTTGCTATCTCCAGACTTGTAGCTGTGCCGCCTGAAGAAGAACTGCTGCTTCCGCCTCCGCTGCCGCCGCAGCCGGAAAGCCCGGCCGCGGCCGCTAACAGGACAGTAAACGCGAGAGAACTGATAGACCCACTGGTACTCATTTGTACCTCCTTTAAGGTTCGGAGGTTGTGGTAAGACTGATGGACGCAGATGTCCCGGAGGAGAGCTGTCTCTTACTTCAACCTCTTTGGATTGAGCGATATTAACTCCGTTAAAGTAAGTCGAATGTGATTTGAGTCACAGAGTTAGAAAGTAAGTTTTGTAAGCCCGGAATGCGGGAAAACGCGGGCAAATTCGAGCTTCGGCCTTGTCAGGAACTGAAGCCGGCGTTTGTTGAACGGGAGTTTCGTCCGGCTGGATGTATTTCAGGATGGGGAAAACCTGATTGGACTATATTAGAGTTTTATGGAGAAATCAAGGTGGAGCGCAGATAGCGCGAAGGCACGCCGCGCGCGCTGAAACTTGTGCAGGCACTGCGCTAACCCGGACTGTGAGGCTGGTACCACAGATGTATTTCTATTCTCAGGATGTAAATAGGGCGTAAAAGGCAGGCTGTGCCCAATATTCAGTGAGCAAGGCTGCATAAAAAAGCCCTGCCAATATTGGCAGGGCTTTTTGCAGCTCTGATCACATCTGAGTTGGGGTTTTGGGC
>JACPGA010000089.1 GCA_016182705.1 Deltaproteobacteria bacterium | reverse complement strand
GACCTGCTGGCGCCTCCAGCGGTTGCGGAGCGCTATGGCGACGGCCCTCTTTGCCTGCCTCTGCCCGATTATATACTTGTCGAGCTCAGAGACTATTTCCCTTGGAGTAAAACTTTTCATGCTTTTATCGTCCCCTTCGTCAGGAAAGTTCCTCGACGGAGATGCTGTCGTTGGTATAGATGCAAATCTCTGCGGCGGCCTTCAAGGCCTCTTCGGCTATGGTCCTGGCATCGAGGTCGGTGTGCCGAAGCAGCATCTTCGCTGCCGCAAGGGCAAAAGCCCCGCCTGAGCCTATGGCGGCGATGCCTTCCTCAGGCTCGATGACGTCTCCGTTGCCGGATATTATGAAAGTGTGCTCCCTGTCGGCCACTATCAAAAGGGCCTCCAGCTTCCTCAGTATGCGGTCTGTCCGCCAGTCTTTGGCAAGCTCGATGACTGCCTTTGTTATGTTGCCCCTTGTCGATTCCAGCTTGGCGTCGAACTTGTCGAACAGTGTCATGGCGTCAGCGGTGGAGCCCGCGAACCCGGCTATCACCCTGCCCTCGAGCATGCGGCGCACCTTGACCGCGCCTTTTTTCATGACCGTGCTGCCGAGCGTTACCTGGCCATCGCCGGCAATGGCGACCTTGCCATTCCTGCGTATGGATATTATGGTCGTGCCGTGGAATGTAATGCCTGACAAAAGCTTCACCTCATTTTTTCTTGGCCCTGGGGTGGGCGCTGTCGTAAGCTTCCAGCATCTTCTGAATGCCGACTTTCGTGTACCTCTGCGTAGTCGAGAGCTTCGCGTGTCCTAAAAGCTCCTGGATGGACCTCAAGTCCACCCCGGCGTCAAGGAGGTGCGTGGCGAAAGAATGCCTCAACGCGTGCGGAGTCGGGTCTTTCGTAAGGCCGCTGGTGGCCGTGTAAATCTTCACAAGCCTTTGAACCGTCCTCGGGGTGATCCTGCCTTGCCCCTTGCCGAGAAAGACCGGCCCATGTCTCCTGCCGCCAATGTAAACCTTTAGAGAGCTTTTGGCGTAGTCCCCGAGATAGGCAATGCGTTCCTTGCCGCCCTTGCCGAGCACCTTCAAAGTACCATCGGTCAGGTCGATGTCTTTCATGTCGAGCCCGGTAAGCTCGGACACCCTTATTCCTGACGAATAAAGGACCTCCAGTATGGCGAGGTCCCTCAAAGCGTTTCTATTATCTCCCGCCCCTTCTTTTTTCAGGGCCGGGGCCTCTACGAGGCTTTTTGCCTCCTCGCCCGTAAGTACGGCAGGGAGGTACTTTTCGGCTTTCGGGGTAGCGACCAGCTCAGCCGGGTTGGAAACCGCGAGACCCTTCCTGATAAGGAACCTGAAAAAGGACCTTATGGCGGAAAGCTTCCTCGCTATCGACACCTTCCGGCACTCATTGTGAAGCCTGTAGACGAACGAAGTAACGGCAGCTTCGTTCACGTCGGCGGGTGCAGGCTCTTTACCCCACCTGCCTTCTTCCATCAGGAATTCATAGAATTGCCTGAGGTCGCTTTCGTACCCGGCCCTTGTGTGAAGGGAGAAATTCCTCTCCACCGCCAGGTAGTCCATGAACTCACATACGCGGGCGGGAAACACGGCCATGTCCTGGCCTGTAGAGCCGTTTTTTTCAGGCATAATCCGGGAGAATCAAAAATTGCTTATAACACCAAAACCTGAAAGCTGCAACAAAAAACAGCTATTTTATGATGTCGCCGATGCGTCCGAACCTGACCCAGTTGCTGTCCCTGTCCCAGGACCAGTATATCATTATGGCCTTGCCTTTTATGTCCTCGATCGGCACCGGCCCCCAGTACCTGGAGTCATAGCTCCTGTCGCGGTTGTCGCCCATCGCGAAGACAGTGCCAATGGGAACCGTGTACGGGCCGAAGGTGACGTTCTTCTCGACCTCTTCGCCGTAAAGCCCGCCCTTGTTAACGCCGTAGGGGTCTTCCCACTTCTGTCCGTTCACGAATATCTTTTTATCCCGCACCTCGACCTTGTCTCCGGGCAGGCCCACTATCCTCTTTATATAGTCCTTTGACCTGTCGCCGGGGAAGCGGAAGACCGCGACATCTCCTCTTTCTATCTCCCCCCAGGCCGAAACGAGCCTGGTCTCAAGGAAAGGCACTTCAGAGCCCATGATCTTGACAGTCGCTGGCCTTGGCACCTGCAGGCCATAGGAGAACTTGCTCACTATTATGTGGTCGCCGATGAGGAGGGTGTCTTCCATCGAACCGGAAGGTATCTTAAACGCCTGTATGAAAAAGGTCCTTATGAGGAGCGCCAGCACGAGGGCGACTATCACTGCCTCGGCTATTTCCCTGAAGTGGCCCTTTTTGGTCTTTTCCTGATTCTTCTTTGTTTTTTCGTCTGTCGTCATATCCTCAGCTTACCTTAAGGACCGCGAGGAAGGCTTCCTGGGGCAACTCCACCCTGCCTACCTGCTTCATCCTCTTTTTTCCTTCCTTCTGCTTTTCCAGAAGCTTTCTTTTCCTTGAGATGTCTCCGCCGTAGCACTTTGCCGTGACGTTCTTCCTCAAAGCCTTTATGGTCTCCCTGGCGATGACCTTCGTGCCTATGGCGGCCTGTATGATGACCTCGAACATCTGCCTGGGGATTATCTCCTTCATCTTCTCGGCCAATTCCTTGCCCCTGGAGAACGCCCTTTCCCTGGGAACGATGAGCGAGAGCGCGTCAACGCCCTCGCCGTTTATCAGTATGTCGAGTTTCACAAGGTCGGACTTCCTGAAATCAAGATACTCGTAGTCCATCGAGGCGTAGCCCTTGGTCAAGGTCTTGAGCTTGTCATAGAAATCGAGGACTATCTCGTTCAAGGGTATCTCGTAAGTGACCATGACCCTCGTGGTGCTGACGAACTTTATCTCTTTCTGTATGCCCCTTTTGCCTTCGCAGAGTCCGAGCACGGCCCCGAGGTACTCGGACGGCATGTGCAAGGTAGCGTCGATGAAAGGCTCCTCTATCATATCTATGTACTGCGGGGTGGGCAGCTCAGACGGATTTTCGACCATCAGCACTTCGCCGTCAGTCTTGGTGACCCTGTACGCGACCGTCGGGGCTGTCGTGATAAGCGAAAGATTATATTCCCTCTCCAGCCTCTCCTGGATTATCTCCATGTGGAACAGGCCCAGGAAGCCGCACCTGAAGCAGAAGCCAAGAGCAAGGGATGTCTCGGGGTCGTAGGTGAACGACGAGTCATTGAGCCGAAGCTTCTGGACCGCCTCTTTCAAGTCCTCGT
>JACPGA010000088.1:4411-6222 GCA_016182705.1 Deltaproteobacteria bacterium | reverse complement strand
AAACTTTTTACAAAAAGGTTCTCTCAAAGGGATGCTACCGTTTCTTCCCCTTTACCCACCACATCACAGCTGACCTCTTGTGGAATTTGGCGAAAAGCTGGCCCTTTCTTTTGACGAGCCTGCTGCCGAGGAACTCACGGAGTTTCCTGTCGTGCTCTTCGGTCACTATGCCGATGTATTCTTTCCAGAACTCTATCGCTTCTTCCATGTCGCGGAAGGGCTGGTCAAAGTCGTACTCGATTATATCGACGTTCGCGAATATACCCATTGAGTGCAGGGCCGAGTAGGTCTTGAAGTAGTCGGCGCGCTCCCCGAACGGCTTGTTGAAAAGAAGGGGATAAAGCTCCCTGTAATAGAACTTGTCGCCTTGCGGGTCGGCGTTCTCGATTATGAATACGGCTTTTCTCGCGAGGCCGTCCATGCGTTTTATGTTCTTTTCAGGCTCGCTCAAGAGGGTCGGCACATTGGCGCAAAGGACAGCGTCGTGCGCCTTGAGCTCTGCCTTGTCCCATTCTGAGACGACGGGCTTTATGCCCTTGAGCCCCTGTTTTTTTATGTCCTCGTTCAGGATGTTTATCATAGCCCCGGATGCGTCCAGGGCCGTGACGGTCTTTCCGGCTTTTGCCAGAGGTATGGCAAGAGAGCCGCACCCGGCCCCGACGTCGAGAAAACTTTTGCAGTTTTGCGCCCTCGGCAGGATTACATCCATCGCGGCCTGCGGAAAGCCCGAGTACTCAAGCCCCCTTCTGTACCAGTCGGCCTTGAGCTTGTTCCAGAAACCCTTTTGCATTTGTAGCCTTCCTTCCTAATCGAACCATTTGAACGGATTCAACAGTCTTTGCAGAATGCCCAGGACGCCTTTTTCTATGGTCTTTATCGGCAGCGGTGTAATATCCGGGTCATTGGCCGGGCCTTCGATGTCGAAGTAAAAACTTACAGTGCTCTCTTCCTTGCCGGTTATTATCCACCCGATGATCGGGATGTTTTTGATGATCCTGTCTATCGTGACGAACGGATGGAGCGCAAGTGTGAGGTCGATGGTGTTTTCGGGCATCTGAAGCCTGCCGATCGCGGACATGCGCAGGCTGTCGCTGTCAAACACGAGGTCGCTCGTGGAGATGGTGCCCCTGTTCATGGTGAATGTCCCTGTTATGTCCTTGTAGGGAAGCCCGGTCGTGAAGAGCTCGTCCAGAGAGATAATGTTGACGAATGAGAATATGTCGGTTATGAACCCGAACTTCCAGAGCCTGCCGCCTTCCACGACGATTGTCGCGTTGCCGTTCAGGCGCCTGGCAAAAGGACCGTCGCCTTTAATGCCTGTTAGCTTTATCCTGCCGTTTGCGATGCCGTTCAGGAATTTGCGGGGGCTGCTGGCCCTTGTCACCTGCTCGAACTGAAGCCCTTTGGCGTCAAGGTCCGCGATGAACTGGCGCGGGTCGGTCTCGGCAAGGAAAATGGAGGCGCTGGCCGTGACCTTTCCGCCGTCTATCTCCACGCTTGCCGGGCTGATCTCTATGCTGTCCTTATTAAGCAGCACGTTTGCCGACAGGGATTTGAACTGGTGTTTCCAGAGGTCCCCTTCGGCGGCCGTGATGGAGCCGTTCCCGGTAATGGGCTTTCTTTTCTCAGGTTCCGGTTTCGCGGCCGCCTCGTCGGCTTTTTTAATTTCTTCAGGCTTTTTCTCCCGCTTTCTCGGCAGAAGGTCCTGGGCGTGGAGCTTCGGGAAGTTGAGGTCGAACCTCATCGCCCTTTCGGCCATGTCGAGCACGTCGACCCTGCCCTCAAGGATGGTGGAGCCAGTTTCCAGGCGC
>JACPGA010000088.1:0-4405 GCA_016182705.1 Deltaproteobacteria bacterium | reverse complement strand
TCAAGGATGGTGGAGCCAGTTTCCAGGCGCTCGATGACCAGACTGGCCCTGTTTCCGCCGAATTCGGCAGCGGCGCTAATATTGTGCACCGGGCTTCCGATGAGGCCGGTATCAAAGCTACCGTCTTTTATCTTCACGCTGCCGTCGTAAGAGGCGCTGTCCTGTCCTGGGCCCTTCGCGGTCTTTACATTGAAGGACAGGACACCAGAAGAGGCGTAACCGCTGTCGAGGTATGGCGATATCTCGTCAAGGTCAGTTATGCGGAGCTGCTCTGATATGAGCGAAGCGCTGTAAACAGGGGCCATGAGCGTCTTTGAACCGGAACCTGTTATGACGGAGCTGCCGAAAGCAAGGCGGGCATTTTCGATTACAGCCTGCGCGCCCCTGAGGCCTCCTTCGGCCTCAGCCGAGAGCGCGAACCCGGGGGCCTTGTCCAGGTATTTGTCGATGAACACCCCGGCTTCTGTCGCGTTTACAGAGGCCTTCGCGTGAAAGTCTTTTTTCCGGCCTTCAGCCGAGAGCGTGAACGGCACTGAGCCCTTTATATTGAGCTTCTCAGGCCCTTTCCCCGTGGCCTTGCCGAGCGTCTCCGCAGTGACAGCGCCTTCCGATTTGAAGCTGAAATAAGGGTCAGCTCTTCTGTAGCCTTCCACAAGCCCTGTGAGCGCGATTGAAGATGAATCTGTCCTTGCGCGGGCTTCCCTGACGGTTATGCGCTCGTTGTTGAAAGCGACAGATGCGTCGAGCGATTCAAATCCTATTGGCAAGTCCTTGTAATAGGCAGAGCCGTTTCTCAAGACGGTCTCTCCCGAGTACTTGAAGGGCTTGTCGCGCTTCAAAGAGCCCGATACATCGGCCTTTACCGACGCGACCCCATCGGCGTCAAGGTTGGAGAGCCTCTCCTTGAGCGCGCCTTTTGTCCTGCTCTCAGCCAGGTCGAGGGTGTCTTCAACGTCAAGCGAACCCTCTACCCTGAGAGCGAACTGCCCGGCCCCCGAGAGGTCTTTTATCTGCCCGCTCAGACTGTCCAGTATCTGCCTGCTGTATCTTCCGGTAATATCCGAGAAGGTCAAAACCCTGTCCTTGTACGACAGGCCGCCCGATACATTCGTGAAGGGAGTCTTGAGGTCTTTATACATGAATGAAGCGTCGTCGACTGACAGCGTCGCCGCGACCTGCGGGTTTGTCAGTATGCCTGTGCCTTTCAGCTCCTTGAGCTTGCCCGCGAGCCTCAGCTCCTCAACGGCGACAGTTCCGCCAACAGGCTTTATGGCCCGGACCTTTTCCGCGACGGCCGGTGACATCTTCCTTGTGGGCAGAAGCGACAGGAACCTCGCGGCGTCCACCGGCGTGGTCGAGGCCTTGAGGTCCATGCTCTTGCCTTTTTTTGGCCCGGCGAGCCACAACGAGCCCCTGGCTGTGAAGTCGCCCATGTTGAGTACGATATCGTCTACGCTAAGCTCGAAGATCCCCTTGCCAGTCTTGAGCGTCATGTCCGCGCGCCCCGACGGGGAGACTAAAGGCTTTTCCCAGGTCGAAGGGTACGAGGCCTCTATGTCCCGGTAGGCTATGCTGGCTTTGGTGACGCTGACTTTATTGAATTTATAAGAGAGGTCGGCGTTCACCGTTCCTTTGACGCGGGCTCCGGAGGTTTTTATGTACGGGTTGACCGCAAGGAGGCTGAAGTCTTTTATTGTTCCATGTCCGTCTATGACTGAGTCGTGGATGAGGCCGGTAAGAAAGATGGGCGTGGCCGGCTCGAGCTTGCCAGCGACATTGAACGTTGTCCCTTTTTCAGACAAAATGGAAGAGGCGTTTATACCCGTTATATCGAACGAGGCGGTCTGCATGGGAAAACGGTCTATGAACACGAACCGCCCGTCATCGACCCGCAGGTAATCCAATAATACTTTTTTATCTTCTTTTTTTGGCGGTTCGGAAGGCTCTTCTTTTTCAGGGGGCTTTTCTTTTTTGAGGAACTCGCTGAGGTTGAGGGTGCCGGCACGGTCCCGTACCAGGAAGAGGGCCGGGCTTTGCGCCTCTATCGCTTCGAAAGACGTCCTGCCGGAAAGCAGCGGCAGGAGCTTTACCCTGGCGTATACCCTGTCAGCTGAAAAAAGCTCTCCCCCTTTATAGCGCGTTTCGACTTGAGTGAGGGTAAGCTCAGGGGAGGGGAGCACCTTCAGGACTATGCGCCCGAGCTCGACGTCTCCGTTGACGCGCTCTTCTAAGGCTGATTCTATGCGGCCGCTGAAGCGGGTCAGGTCCAGCGGCATTGTCAGGAGGAAGGCGGCAACGGAGGCCGCGAGCACCGCAAGCGAGATTATCACCCACGGCAGGATACGCCTTTTTTTAATTGTTTTGTTTGGCAAGGCTTGCACCCTTGAGCGGTGGCTTAGGAAGGCCCAGGGCCCTATTTGGAGAAGTAAATGTCGCCTATGAAGGATTCAGCGGCGCTGTCCGTGTCGTCAGAGTCTATCATTATGGACACGCTGCCTGCCTTCGGTGGCTCTTCCTTGAAAAGAGTCCTGTAGTCTTCGTAGACGTTCCTTTTTTCCTGGAACCATTCCCCGAGTTCTGTGGGGCCGCTTTTCATGACGACGTACTTAGTGTTTTTGGACTTCGTGCTGTGGAAAGTCTGGCCCGCCGGGGCGGACGAGTCCCAGATATATCCGATAAGCCTGCTGTTGACGGACTCCGGCCATCTCGGGAAAACGACATAGACCTGAGCGGCCTGATCGTCGGCTGACCTTTTTCTCACGTCAGCGCCCTTCGGGAGCTTCGTGACTTTCCATCGCCAGCTGAGGTAAGGGAATTCTTTTATGTCAAAGGCCATCTCCCTGTAAATGGCGGAGGAGGTATTGGCGCTTTTCAGGTGAACGGCATTGCCGAACTGCGTCTTGACGACGCTGATGTCGGCCTTGCCTTTCCATTCCTTCACTTTCCAGCCCCTGGGCGCGCTCTCGCCCGCGGGGATGAGCGCCCTTATGATGCCATCGGCGGCCTGAGCGCCTTTGAAGGCCACAAAAAACAGAAGGACGGCAAGGAGCGTCTTCAGGACAAGGCGGCTGAGGGGGCTTCCGGGGCCATTTCCTCCCGCGTTTTCACAATGTTTAAATATCGGTCGCATTTACGTAATTTCGTATATTGAAAGGGGTTTGCCAACTGAGTATATAGTAGAAAGCGGCCAGCCGCAAGGTAAATGGGGCGGCTGTCACAGGCCCGGAATGAGCCTTTTGAGCCACCCGTCCCTGACCGAGATGGCGCCTTCCGGGCACATCTCCTGGCAGCAGTAGCACCTTATGCACCTGTCGTAGGAGATCTCTATTTTGCCGGTATTTTCCATTACCTCGGCCGGACATACGCTTACGCATATTCCGCAAAGGGTGCACTGGCTGTTTTTTATGTGCGGCCTTCCCGTGAGTGCCTTCCTTAGCTGGCGGTCAAGAAAAGCTGGCAGTCGTTCCGTGAAGTTCGTCGAACTTATGGGAGGGAATTTGAAGCCAGCTACCCGTACATCTTCGATAGCCTCTCCAAGCACGCGGATGTTCGAGGGCTCGGCCTCGCTCATGCCCATCAGGCGGGCCGCCTTGAGGAGCGGGACATCGTCAACTGACGCGCCGACAACGGCTGAGGCGGTCAGGTCGAGGGCGACAGGGCTCTGGCCAGCGAATATCAAGCCGACATGCCTCGGGTCGCCGCTGCCAGGGCCGTTGCCCTCCATCGCGGTCACTGCGTCCATTATGGAAAGCCTCGGGGACAGGAACAGGTACAGGTCCAGGAGCATTGACGCGAACGATTGGCTCTGGACTCCGGCTGAAAGGTGCCACTGCGGCTTCAATTTGCCGGGGACGCACCCGAACATGTTCTTCACAGCCATCGTAAGGTGCATCTGCGCGTGAGTCTTGAGCTTCGGTACATTTATGATACTGCCGCACTCGACTGCTTCCCTTGCCACCTCGAGCTTTTTAAAGGTGCGCCCCTTGGGGTTGTCGGCGATAAGCAGCTCTTTGAGCTCTATGAGCTCGACTCCCATCTCAAGGCAGACGGCGAGTATGCCGCCTTTTTCAGCCGCTTTCCTGGCGCTGCCGAGCCCCGGGCTGTCGCCTACGACAGGGGCCGCGCCTGCGTCTTTCAGCAGGGCGAGTACGGCCCTTACGACCTGGGGGTGGGTCGTCACCGCCGCTTCAGGGGGTTTCGCCGCCAGGAGGTTCGGCTTGACCAGCACGCGCTCTCCTCTTTTGACGAACCTGTCCATACCGCCTAAAAGGGAGACGGCGTCGGCTACGGCCTTCTGGACAGCCTCTTTTTCATAGGAGCCGCATTTTTTTATAGAGACGGTGTGCATAGGGGAAATCATGTGCCGGAGGTATTGAGTTTTTTGAGAAGGGTATTATCGCATGAG
>JACPGA010000095.1 GCA_016182705.1 Deltaproteobacteria bacterium | reverse complement strand
GTCGGCGTAAGATAGACCAAAAGGTTCGCCTTCTCTTTTTTAGTGGACTGGAACCTGAAGAGCCAGCCTATGAGCGGGATGTCGCCCAGAAGCGGCACCTTGGTGACGGTCTTTGTCTGCCTGTCCTGTATGAGGCCGCCTATTACGACTGTCTGCTTGTCTTTCACCACAACCGAGGTCTTTGCCGAACGCTTCGTGGTGATGAGGTCGGCTGCGTTCTCGGCCATGGGGGCGATCGCCGATATTTCCTGGTATATGTCGAGCTTTATGAAGTCCCCTTCGCTTATCTGGGGCTTTATCCTGAGCGTTATGCCTACATCCCTTCTTTCTATGGACTGGAGCACCGGCTGGTTCAAGGTCCCGGCTTCCCTCTCTATCCTGCTGAGGAACGGGACGTTCTCGCCGACTACTATCTCCGCCTCCCTGTTGTCGCTCGTCAGGATATGCGGAGTCGAGAGGACGTCTATCGCGTCCTTGAACTCAGAGAGGCTGAAAAGCGCGGCAAAGCCGGGAACAGAGAGGTTGGAGACCGTTCCGTCAGGCCTCGTCACTGGAACAGTTATGAAGTTCGCCAGCCCGCCGACAGTGAGGCCGGACATGCCGCTTACGATATTCTGTATCACTGAAGAATCCACAGTGCCTGCCCCGCCGATAAGGATAGGCTTTGAGTCTTTCTCAGCCATGGCGCGCCACTTGGTGCCGAGCTCGAGCGTTCTATCGAGCGAGACCTCGGTTATCATGGCCTCGACAAAGACCTGCCTCGGCCTCCTGTCGAGTTTGGATATGACCTGGACTATTTCCTGATAGTCTTCAGGCGAAGCGACGATTATGAGAGAATTGGTCGCCTTGTCGGAGGTTATGGATACCCTGAGGATGGCTTCCGCAGCCTGCGCCGCGGCACCCGCCGCCACGGGCCCCGCGCCCTTGAGGGAAGAGAGCACCCTGGCCACCTCGGCTGCCTCGGCGTTCTCAAGATAGTAGACGTTGACCTTTGAGCTTGCCTCGGGCGCCGGAACGTCGAGCGCCTCTATTATCTGCCTCTGCCTCGCGTTCTCCTCCTTCGAGCCGTACAGGACAATGGCGTTGAGCCTGGCATCAGGTATTATGCTGCCCTGCGCTCCCTGCTGTTCATCCCCCCTCGCGGGCGCTATCAGGCGAAGAGACTGCGCGACAGCGGCAGCCTGTGAGTGTTTAAGGAACACGACTTCAGGGGAGCCTCCTGCCTGCGCGACATCTATGAGCCTTACGATCTTTAACACCTTTTCGACGTTCAGGGAGCTGTCGACAAGGAGGATGGCGCGGCTGTCTCTTCCAAAGCCGGATATGTAGCCGTCCTTTGAGACAAGCGGCTGGACAGCCGGGAGCACGTCCCTTGAGAACATGTGCTCGAGCTTCACGAGCACGGAGACATATGCCTCGTTGGGGTGAAAGCCCTTGGCGGCGTCCAGCACCTCAAGGGGAGCCTGCTTTATCTCGGATGAGGGTATTATCTTGAAGGACTTTCCGGCCGGAACGACGGAGTAGCCCCGAAGCTTCAGGACAGATATGAACAGGTCAAAGGCCTCATCGGAGGTGACCTTTGATGTCGAGGTTATCGTTATCTTCCCTGACACGTCAGAGCCGAATATGAAGTTCTTGCCTGTGAGCCTGCTCATTAATTCAGTGACCGCCGTGATATCCACGTCAACGAAGTTGATGAGCATGGATTTGTCTTGCTGCGGGGGCTTCTGGGCGCAGGACCCGTCGCTTGCCGGAATACTTGCGAGCGCGAGGCACAGGAGGATTGCAAACAGCGTCTTTTTCAGCATGTCAGTCATCTCGATTCGACCTTATTTTATCTGGTAGTTAAGCGTTCTGGGCTGTTTGCCCCTCAATATATCTACCTGCACCTGCGTCTCGCCCCTGAGCCCGCCCAGTATCTGGGCGACCTTTCCAGGGGAATCGAGCTTGTAGTCGTTTATGCTCAATACGACGTCGCCGTCATGCAGCCCGATGAGGCTGAAGACGCCGCCGGACCTGAGTTCGCTTACCTTGAAGCCGCTCAATTTCCCGTCGTCGATATAGGGCGTGAACCTGGCGTCGGTCAGAACCCTGTCCATGTTGTCGAAAATGC
Source organism: Deltaproteobacteria bacterium (assembly GCA_016182705.1). Taxonomy (GTDB): domain Bacteria; phylum Desulfobacterota; class GWC2-55-46; order GWC2-55-46; family GWC2-55-46; genus GWA2-54-12. The sequence continues at coordinate 2,451 of JACPGA010000095.1, read as the reverse complement.
CCTCGATTGCCCTCTGGTCAACAGCCCACTGGCCCTCGCCCTTGCTCGTCGCTATCCGGGCCTTGCTCGAGACGCCTGGACGCTGCGCATCTTCGACAGGCATTGTCGAAGGCACTTTGAATAAGACCCTTCTGCCGCCGGTCTCCAGTTCAGCCTTCTTCGTAGATACCGACGCTACAGTTCCGCCGCCAAATACGCTTTCGCCTTTTTTAAAGGCCTTCTGAACGCCTGTGTCCGTATCCATGAATATGGCATAGCCAACCCCTTCGGCAGTGCCTACGAGCACGACATTTGCCGCCGCTGCCTCTTCCATGGCGCTCTCTTTAACCGGTAAAAGAGAGCCCTTTCCAAAAAGTCCGCCTTGAACGATGCCGGCATAATCCGCGGACGCGGCAAGACCCTGAGCCGCGCGATAACTCTTCGCGTCTTCTGCCGTCTCCTTCGGCCCGTATTTGAGGACAACGGCCTCCCTGGCGGCAAACGCCGCAAGCGCCAGCACGGCTGCGCCTAAAAAAATATTCGCGAAAAAAACCCGTTTCAAAACTACTCCTTCGAGATGAGCCTTATCCTGGCCCGCACTTCCAGAATATCCGGATTTTCAAAAGACGACTTCATCTTGAGCTCGTCCGTGACAAGGGCAGCCTTTCCCTTTTCAAGCCCGTACAGGAATGAGACAGCCTGGCCTATGTTTACGCCTTCAAGCACGACCTCGGCCCCGCCCTGCCTGAAGCCGCGCGCGGGATTCACCTCAAACGGTTTTAACCGGCTTATGTTCTTTTTTACTCCGGCTTCAGCTGCAGCGCTTTGAACAGCGTCGAGGACAGAGGCCGAAGAGCCGGCTGACGCAAGTTTTTCCCTCAGGACGCCCGCACTCTGGAGGCCTTTCTCGTATTCCGCCCTCATCGATTCAAAGGAGGATGCCGCGCTCCTTTTTTTCTCCAGCCGCGACTGCGCGGCTTCAAGGAATAAAAAGCTCGTGATAAAGAAAAGGGAAACTGCCCACAGAAACAGGGCGGTTTTCCGGTTTCTCGAAACCGCCGCAGGCAGTTCCATCAGTATCTGAACAGCCCTTCTCAAGGCGTCTCCATCTGCGCGGACATCGTAAACCTCACCCTTGAGTTCGGCCCGGGCTTTGTCTCAGTTATCAAAACTTTTTTAAAAACTGTCCCTTTCGAGGCCGCCTCCCTGAAGGCGGCAGCCTCTTCATACGAGGCTGCCTCGCTTGAGATATTGACCCTGTCCCCGGCAGCCTCCAGTTCATGGACTCGGACGGTTGTGCCCCTTGCGGCCCCGGACAGCTCCTTCATTGCCTTGAGCGCGTCAACCCTGCCAGAGAGAACGCCCCTTTCCCTGGCAAGCTCCTTTATCTTCACTTCGAGAGCGTAATCCGGGTTTTTCGGCCTGTCACCCGGAAAGAGCGCGCCGTACTCTTTTTCCATGCGTGACTCTATCGAAGAAAGCTCGCCTGCGATATTCTGGTATCGAAAATATGAATACGCCCCCCATGAAAGGGCCAGCGCCAATACAAGCGCAACGGATAATCTGAGCCTTGAGCGAAGCGCCGTCTCGATTTTCGGGTCGGCGTGCCACTTGAGAAAATCGACGCTGTCTTTCAGCCCTTTGTTAAACTGCATGGCAACCGCGAGAAGGGATGGATAAACATCTGCGCCGGCGGACAGACTCGCGCTTAGGCCGGCCTCTTCCGCGAGGCGGGCTTTTCCCGCTGAATAAAACTTTTCGACATTGATGCCGTCCGCGTCTAACGCAGCGAGGGAAAGAAGAAGGTCGTCAGCTGAATCGAGGTGCTTGAAAAAAACAGGCTCGCCCTCCCTGATGACCGTAATGGAATCATCGTCTATCAGTGCCGAGGTCTCCTGCCCCTCTGAAAGCCTTTTCAAAAGAAGGCCCTTTGAAAGAATGGCCGGGCCTGCCCACGACACGCTCATACCCGCGCCGCTCAAGGCCTTCAGCTGGCCAGTGAGTTCGTCTTTTTCAATTCCCACGACCGCGGCCCTTCCGGCCCGCAGGGGAATGGCGTCAATGACAAGGCCTTCAAGCCCTTTCACAAAAAGGTCGTCAGCCTGCAGGGATACGACTTCGTTTAATTTCCTCCGCTCGGTTATCGGGATATCCACTATCCTCATGCTCAAAAAAGAGGAATGGATGGAAAGGAGCGTTTTTGCGGGCCTTATTCCCTTTTTAGCCAGCTCAGAGATGAAAAGGATCGCCGTCTCCTTCAAATCAGCGCCATCGTAACGGAAGTATTCCACTATTTCGAGTTCTCCGGCATTAAAAGCCGCGCACTGGACCGCGCGGAGCCCCTTCTCTATTACAAGGACGCGCCCTTTCATCAGCGCGCCCTCCAGTAAAGGACCTTATTGTTCTCCCCTGTCCTGACCACGGCTTCGACTTCCCTCACAACCCCTCCGGATACGGCCCTCGTCCGTATCC
>JACPGA010000086.1 GCA_016182705.1 Deltaproteobacteria bacterium | reverse complement strand
GTGGCCCTGTACAGGCCGGGCCCTCTGCAGAGCGGCATGGTCGACGACTTCATAAACAGGAAGCACAAGAAGACGGCCATCGTCTATGAAGTCCCGCAGCTCAAAGACATACTCGAGAATACCTACGGCGTCATGGTCTACCAGGAACAGGGCATGGAGATAGCCAAGGTTCTCGCCGGATATACGCCCGGTGACGCCGACGTGCTCCGCAAGGCCATGGGTAAGAAATCGGCCGAGGAGATGACCATCCAGAGGCAAAAGTTCCTGGAAGGCGCGAAGAAGAACAAAATTGACCCGAAGAAGGCGGAAAAGATTTACGACCTCATGGCCAAGTTCGCGGGCTACGGCTTCAACAAGAGCCACAGCGCGGCCTACGCCCTCATCTCATTCCAGACCGCGTACCTGAAGGCCCATTACAACATAGAGTTCATGGCGGCCCTCCTGGGCTCTGACATGGGCAACACAGACCAGGTGGTCAAATACATAAACGAGTGCAAGGACACGGGCATAGCAGTAGACCCGCCGGATGTCAACGAAAGCTCGATGGAGTTCAAGGTTTCGGGCAACAGGATAAGGTTCGCCCTCGCGGCAGTAAAAAATGTCGGCGGGGCAGCAATACAGGAGATGCTCAGGGTCAGGGAAGAGGAAGGCAAGTTCACATCGCTTCTCGACTTCCTGAGCCGCATGGACTCCAGGAAGGTCAACAAGAAGGTCATCGAAAGCCTCATAAAATGCGGGGCTTTTGATTTCACCAAGGAGAAAAGGGCGCAGCTCATGGCCGAGCTCGACCCGTCCATGGACGCTGCCCAGGCCGTCCAGCGGGACAGGGAAGCCGGGCAGTCATCCATGTTCGATGTCTTCGGGACTGGCTCCAGTGCGAAGCCAACGGCAGCCGCTTCTGTCAACGCCCCGAGGGTTGCCGAATGGAGCGACAAGGAGCTTTTATCCTATGAAAAAGAAACCCTCGGCTTTTATCTTTCTTCCCACCCGCTTGCCGGGTACAAACGGGAGCTTGACCTTTACGCCATTCACATAGACTCGCTCATCGAAAAGAACAACGAGGACGAGGTCACGATAGGCGGCATAATAACCGCCCTGAAGGAGATAAACACCAAGAAGGGCGACCGCATGGGGTTCGTCACGATAGAGGACTTGACCGGCTCGGTCGAAGCCGTTATCTTCTCCGACCTTTACAAGAAGGTGAGGGACCTTGTATCAGGCGACCATGCCCTCCTGTTCTCGGGCAAGCTCGACAAGGAAGAAGACGAGGTAAAGCTTATCGCTTTTGATATAATCCCCATTGAAGAGGCCGGGACAGCGGACAAGAAGCTCAAGGCCAGGAACACGCATATCCACGCGCCCGTAACCGGCCTTACTGGCGAGAAGCTCGCCGAGCTCAAGAAGATAATCCAGGAGAACCCCGGCAGCTCGCAGGTCATACTGCAGCTTATCTATCCGGATAACGGCAGAGTCATAATAGGCGTCAACGACGGGCTCAGGATGAGCCCGCTGGACGCGGCAGTGACGAGAATAAAAGAACTCATTGACGGCGCTGAAGTCGAGATTGTTTAACAGAAGAAATAAGGGAGAATTCCGCTGAATGTACAGGCACTGGCTTGAATTCGAAAAACCCGTAGAGGAAATCGAAAAGAAGATAGAAGAGCTCAAGACCTTCGAGGCGACAGGAAACCTCAAGTCTTCGGACGAGATGTCCAAGCTCGAAAAGAAGGCCAAGACGCTCCTGAAGGAGATTTACGGCAAGCTTACCCCTGTGCAGATAACACAGGTCGCGAGGCATCCTGACAGGCCCTATACGCTCGACTACATAAACGGCGCGTTCGAAGACTTCATCGAGCTCCACGGCGACAGGAGCTTTAAAGACGATGCTGCCATTGTCGGCGGGCTCGCGCGCCTTGAAGGCGAGCCTTGCGTAGTGCTCGGCCAGCAGAAGGGCAGGAACACCAAAGAGAAGGTCCACAGGAACTTCGGAATGCCCCACCCTGAAGGGTACAGGAAGTGCCTGCGCCTCTTCGAGATGGCGGACAGGTTCAGCCTTCCGGTATTCACGTTCATAGACACCCCTGGCGCGTACCCCGGCATCGGCGCTGAAGAGCGCGGCCAGTCAGAGGCCATAGCCACCAACCTGTTGGTCATGTCAAGGCTCCGCGTGCCCACCATAGCGACGATAATCGGCGAAGGAGGCAGCGGCGGGGCTCTTGCCATAGGGGTCGCGGACAGGGTATTGATGATGGAGTTTTCGACCTATTCTGTCATCTCTCCCGAGGGCTGCGCGGCCATACTCTGGAAGGACGGCGGAAAGGCAGACCTCGCGGCAAAGCCATTGAAGATTGACGCAGGTGAGCTCATAAAGCTCGGCATAGTCGATAAGGCCGTGAAAGAGCCTGCCGGAGGGGCGCACAGGGACCCCCAGACCGCCATAAAGAACCTGAAAGCGACATTGAGCGCGCAATTGAAGGAACTTTCGGCAATTGACCCGGGAACGCTCGTGGAAGCAAGGTATAGGAAATTCCGTGGAATGGGCGTTTATTCAGAGCCGAAAAGATAAATTAATGATTGCTTTTTAAAAAACGATACATTAATCTATCTCTTTAAAAACAAAGAACTTTTAATTATATGGAAACTAAAAACAGGACATTAGAGGACTTAAGGGACGGCATAGACTCCATCGACCTTCAGATACTGGAGCTCCTCAACAAGAGGGCAGCTCTGGTAATCGAGGTCGGCAAGGTCAAGGCCAGGGAGCAAAAGGAGTTCTACGTCCCGGACAGGGAGCGTGAAGTCCTCAAGAGGCTTACTGACTCCAACAAGGGGCTGTTCCCGAACCAGGCGTTGAAAAATGTTTTCAGGGAGATAATGAGCGCGTCATTGTCCCTTGAAAAGCCTTTGCGGATAGCCTTCTTAGGGCCTGCCGCGACATTCACGCACCAGGCCTGCATGCAGCACTTCGGCCTGTCCGGCGATTTTGTAGCCAAAAAGGACATCGCCGACGTCTTTGACGACGTTGAAAAGGGCAGGGCCGATTTTGGCGTAGTTCCGATAGAGAATTCGACCGAAGGGGTCGTGAGCCACACGCTGGATAAGTTCGTCAACTCGAACCTCAAGATATGCGCCGAGGTCATGCTGGAGATTTCCCACGCGCTCCTTAACAGGAGCGGCAAGGCATCGGAGATCGCCAAGGTCTGCTCGCACCCGCACGCTCTGGCGCAGTGCAAGAACTGGGTGAAGAACAACCTGCCGAACGCGCTTGTCTTTGACGTCTCGTCAACGGCGATGGCAGCGCAGATGGCCTCGGAAGACCCGTCCACCGCGGCAATAGCGTCTGTTGCGGCCGCGACCCTGTACGGCCTTCAGGTCATTGAAAAGAACATCGAGGACAACTCGAACAACTACACAAGGTTCCTCGTCATCTGTAAAAGCGAAGCTAAAAGGACAGGCAACGACAAGACATCGGTCGTCTTTGCCATAAAGGACTCCCCTGGCGCGCTCTACTCCATGCTCAAGCCCTTTGCCGAAAGGGGCATAAACCTTACGAAGATAGAGTCCAGGCCCATCAAGACAAAGGCCTGGGAATACGTATTTTTCGTAGACCTTGACGGCCATATCACGGACGCTCCGGTAAAAGAAGCTGTGGATGAGCTTGAAAAGTCGTGCTCGTTCTTGAAGGTCTTAGGCTCATACGCTAAATCACAACAGGTATAAGGCGGCCATGCTGACCATGCGGAAGTTGAACATCCCTGTATCAGAGAATATAAAGTCTTTAGTGCCTTATCCTCCGGGCAAGCCCATTGAGGAGCTTGAAAGGGAGCTCGGCATAACGGGCTCGATAAAGCTTGCCTCGAACGAGAACCCGCTGGGCCCTTCCCCGAAAGCCGTAGAAGCGGTGTCAAAGGCGCTTGCCGGCCTGCACAGGTACCCGGACGGGTCGTGCTATTACCTGAAGGAGAAGCTCTCGGCCATCATCGGCGTTCCCCATGAGATGATAACTTTCGGCAACGGTTCGAACGAGATAATCGAGCTTCTGGTGCGGGCATACTTGAAGCCCGGCGATGAAGCCATAATGGGAAACCCTTCTTTCGCGGTCTACCCTATCGCGGTGAAGGCAGTCGGAGGAGTCGCGGCAGAAGTCCCGCTGAAGGATATGAAGCACGACCTCAAGACAATGGCCTCGAAGATAACAGCAAAAACCAGGATAATATTCATCGCCAACCCGAATAACCCAACAGGGACAATGGTTTCCGGCGAAGAGTTCAGGGAATTCATGAAGTCTGTGCCAGAAGGCGTCATCGTGTGCATGGACGAGGCCTATTATGAGTTCGTGACCGCTACGGACTTTCCGGACACGCTCTCATATGTTAAAGAAGGCGCGCCGGTCCTTGTGCTGAGGACCTTTTCCAAGATATACGGGCTTGCGGGCCTCAGGGTCGGCTACGGGGTCGCGAACCCCGGCATCATGGATTACATGAACAGGGTGCGCCAGCCATTTAACGTAAACAGCCTCGCGCAGATAGCCGCGATGGCGGCCCTCGAAGATACAGCGCACATCGAGAGGACCCGTCAGAACAACGCCGAGGGATTGAAGTTCCTTCTGGGTGAGCTTCGCGCGAATGGCTTCGAGTGCGTGGACACCCAGGCCAACTTCTTCCTCGTGAAGGTAGGAGACGGCAAGGGCGTCTACGACGCTCTTTTGAGAAAGGGCGTTATCGTCCGTCCGATGGCCAGCTACAATCTGCCTGAGTATATCCGCATAACGGTCGGGCTGCCGGAAGAGAACAGAAGGTTTCTTAAGTCATTCAAGGCAGTAGTTTCCTGAAGACACGTAATCAACCCATGGGGGAGAATTTCATGATAATAGTTCTTAAAAAAGACGCCACGCAGGAAACCATAGAACATGTGGTGGAAAAGATAAAAAGCGCGGGACTTGCCGTGCACATCTCAAAGGGCAAGGAACGGACCATAATCGGCGCGATAGGCGACGAATCCGTCCTGGTCTCCAAGGCCCTCGAGGCGCTTCCGGGCGTCGAGAGCGTGATGCCGATAATGAAGCCGTACAAGCTCGTCAGCCGCGAGTTCCAGAAAGAAAGCTCGGTGATAGACATCGGCGGGGTAAAGATAGGCGACACCCAAATACAGGTAATAGCAGGCCCGTGCAGCGTCGAGAGCAGGGATTCTCTTGTCGAGTGCGCCAGGCAGGTCAAGGCCGCCGGAGCCAGAATATTAAGGGGCGGGGCGTTCAAGCCCAGGACCTCACCCTATGACTTCCAGGGGCTTGGCACCGACGGATTGAAGCTTCTGGCCGAGGCAAAGAAGGAAACGGGCCTGCCCATCATAAGCGAGCTCATGGACCCGAGAGACACCGAGCTCATGTGCGAGTACGTAGACATAATCCAGATAGGCGCCAGGAACATGCAGAACTTCAGGCTCCTCATGGAAGTCGGCAAGGCCGGAAAGCCGGTGCTCCTCAAGAGGGGCTTATCAGCCACCTTGAAAGAGTTCCTCATGTCAGCCGAGTACATAGCCTCGCAGGGCAACTCCAAGATAATACTCTGCGAGAGGGGCATAAGGACATTCGAGACCGCCACCAGGAACACGCTTGACCTTTCCGCCGTGCCTGTATTGAAGGAAGAGACGCACCTGCCGATTTTCATCGACCCG
>JACPGA010000085.1 GCA_016182705.1 Deltaproteobacteria bacterium | reverse complement strand
AGAAGGAATATGAGGTCAACGCCGTTCTTGACGAGCTCACTCTTGAGCTCGTCAGATTCCTCTGGCGGCAGGTCTACTATGAGAACGCCGTCAGCCCCGGCCTGGGCCGCGGCTTTCGCGAACTTCTTGAGGCCAAAGTTGAATATGGGGTTGTAGTACCCGAATAGGACCAGCGGTATCGGGCTTTCTTTTCTCACGTCTTCGACGAGCTTCAATACGTCTGTGAGGTGGACGCCGCCCTTCACGGCCCTTTCATACGAGGCCTGGATGGTCGGCCCGTCGGCCATGGGGTCTGAGAACGGTATGCCGAGCTCTATCATGTCGGCCCCGGAGTGCTCAAGTTCCCTGATTATCTTTTTCGTTGTCCCGATATCCGGGTCTCCGGCAGTGATAAAGGCTATGAAGCCTTTTTTCTTTTCAGCTTTGAGCTTTTCGAATAATTGGGTGATCCTGTTCTTCTCAGTCTTTTTTGTCATTTAGAGGGCCGCCTACAGTTCGAAGTTAAAGGCCTTGGAAACGGTGTTGAGGTCTTTGTCTCCCCTGCCGGAGAGGCAAACTATGATGTTCTCGCCCTTTTTCATCTTGCTTGCCGCCTTCAAGGCATAGGCGACCGCGTGCGAGCTTTCAAGGGCCGGTATTATGCCTTCTGAAAGCGTGAGCGCCTGAAAGCCCTCAAGGGCTTCTTTATCCGTGATGGTAGTGTAATCGACCCTTTTGGTGTCGTTGAGCCACGCGTGCTCAGGGCCGACGCCCGGGTAGTCGAGACCGGCTGATATGGAATGGGTGTCTATTATCTGACCGAACTCGTCCTGAAGGAGATATGTCTTGTTGCCGTGGAGCACTCCAACTCTGCCGCCGCTGATCGAGGCTGCGTGCTTGCCGGTCTTGAGGCCGTAGCCTCCGGCCTCCACGCCCGTCATCTTTACCTTCTTGTCTTCGAGGAACGGGTGGAAAAGGCCCATGGCGTTGCTGCCGCCGCCCACGCACGCAATGAGGAGGCTGGGGAGCTTGCCGGTGATCTTTATGGCCTGCTTCCTGGCTTCCTGCCCTATTACCGACTGGAAATCCCTGACCATCATGGGGTAGGGATGGGGTCCGGCAACAGTGCCGATTATGTAGAAGGTGTTGTATACGTTCGTGACCCAGTCCCGAAGGGCCTCGTTCATCGCGTCTTTAAGAGTTTTGCTGCCGGAAGTCACGGGTACTACTTTCGCGCCAAGGAGCTTCATCCTGAAGACATTGGGCATCTGGCGCTTTATGTCGTCCTCACCCATGTATACTTCGCACTCGAGGCCGAACATCGCGGCAACCGTCGCTGTCGCAACGCCGTGCTGGCCCGCGCAGGTCTCGGCTATGACCCTTTTCTTGCCCATTCTCTTTGCAAGGAGTATCTGGCCTATGGTGTTGTTTATCTTGTGCGCGCCGGTATGGCAGAGGTCTTCCCTCTTGAGGAATATGTTTGCCCCGCCTGCTTTTTTCGTGAGCCTCTCAGCGTGGTACAGCGGAGTCGGCCTGCCGACGTATTCGCCGAGGTAGTAGGCCAGCTCCTTTTTGAAATCCGGGTCTTTCCTCCACTTGAGGTACGCTTCCTCGAGCTCCATCACGGCGGGCATCAAAGTCTCTGATATGTACCTGCCGCCGTATATCCCGAAATGTCCCAGCTTGTCTGGCGTCTTTGGCTTTGTCATCTTGTCCTTACCTGCTCAAAGAATTTTCTCAATTTTTCGTGGTCTTTCCTGCCGGGCTTTGCCTCCACTCCGGAGCTTACGTCCACGGCATAGGGATGGACCTTGTCTATGGCTTCTCTTACGTTCTCGGGGGTAAGCCCTCCCGAGAGTATCACACGCCCGGTCGCTGCGGCTTCCGAGGCTATCTGCCAGTCAAAGGTCTCGCCAGTGCCTCCGGGCACGCCTTCCCTGTAGGTGTCGAGCAGTATCGCCGAGACCGTAAACGACCTGAGCTTGTTCAGGACAGAGGCGTCCTTGACCCTGAGGGCTTTTATCGTGCGAAGCCCGACTGCCGCGCAGTACTCGGGCGTCTCGTCACCGTGGAGCTGGATACAGCCCACCCCGGCCGCCTTTGCTATGTCCACGACACTTTCAGGCGGCTCGTTCACGAATACGCCAACCGTTGCCACGAAGGGCGGCAGCTCCCTTATTATGAAAGCCGCGGCCCCGGGGTTTATATACCTCGGGCTCTTCTCGTAGAAGACGAAGCCGATGGCGTCGGCGCCAAGTTCGGCAGCGACGAGCGCGTCCTCAAGGTTTGTTACGCCACATATCTTGATCCGGACTTGGTTTTTCACCCCTTAATTCCTTTAACTTCTTTCTGAAGTTCTCTTCTTTCATCAGGGCCTCGCCTATGAGAAAGGCCTCAACGCCCGATTCCCTGAGCTTTAATATATCCTCGTGGGTGTTGATGCCGCTCTCGGATACGAGCACCCTGTCTTTCGGCACGTACGGCGCAAGGCGTATCGTCGTGTTCAGGTCAGTCTTGAAGGTCTTCAGGTCCCTGTTGTTCACGCCGATTATCCTGGAGCCTGCGTCCAGCGCTATCTCCATTTCCGCTTCGTCATGGACCTCGACGAGGGCGGACATGCCGAGCTTGTAGGTAAGCTCAAGCAGTTCTTTGAGCCGGTCTTTACCGAGCACGGCAACGATGAGGAGTAGGGCGTCTGCGCCTGCGACCCTCGATTCGTATATCTGGTAGTCGTCGAAGATGAAGTCTTTCCTGAGGAGCGGGATCCGCATGTTCCAGCGCAGGCTCGAGAGGTACTCGAGCTTTCCCGGCCTCGAAATCCCTGGCCGGAGGGAATGTGATGAGCCGCTCTTTCAACCCTTCGAGCGGGTATTCCTCTTTTGCCACTTCAAGCGACTGTTTTTTGCTTTCGATTATCTCGTCAAGTATCATCTGTTTGTTATTTCCTTCAAGCGTTCCAGCCTGGCAAGAGCCTCGCCGGAATCAATTGCGCCATGAGCTATGGCGATGCCTTCTTCTATTTTTGAAGCAAGCCCTCCGGCGGTGATAGCGGCCGCCGCGTTCAGTAATACTATATCCCTTGCAGGGCCCTTTTTCCCTTCGAGCACGCCCATTATTATCCCGGCGTTCTCATCCGGCCCGCCGCCTTTCAGGTCGTCAGGCGAGCACCTTTTGAAGCCGAAGTCCTCTGGACGGACGTGGTATGTTCTGATGGAACCGGCGTTGAGTTCAGTGACCCTGGTCTCATCGGCCAGTGTTATTTCATCGAGGCCGTCCTCGCCGCGCACGATAAAGGCCCGCTCTGAGCCCAGGTTGTTAAGTACTTTCGCGAGCGCGTCGGTGAGCGTTGGGTCGTATACGCCTATGACCTGCCTCCTGGCGCCTGCCGGGTTGGTCAGCGGCCCGAGTATGTTGAATATGCTCCTTATGCCTATCTCGCGCCTTACCGGGGCCGCGTACTTCATCGCGCCGTGGAGCATTGGCGCGAAGAGAAACCCGATGCCAGCTTCTTTTATGCACTCTTCGACGCGGGAGACTTCTGCCTCTATGTTGACGCCCAGGGCGCGCAGCACGTCCGCGCTGCCGCTTTTG
>JACPGA010000008.1 GCA_016182705.1 Deltaproteobacteria bacterium | reverse complement strand
GCGAGAGAGGTTATTTCAATGACAGATGACAAACTAAAACTCCTATCAAAAAATAAAATACGGGCTCAGGAAAACTGAACCCGTTTCTATATTGCTTTTACCTATCCCCCTTTTCCAGCAGAGTTATGCTGGCCGGGTACTTTACTGCTCCGCTCTCGTTAAAAAGGTGCCTCTAAAAATTAGAAATTTTTTCCGAGGTCGAGGAAGGGCGGAAATGAAAAGCGCAGCATATATGACAATATGTGAGCATTTTCATTTACGCCCTGACAAAGAGATCGGGAAAAAGAGCAATTTTTAGAGGCACCCTCAATTCAGGCGTTCGCCTTGACCATCTTCTTCATCTTTTCTATGGCCGAAAGCGCGTCCCCGCCGTACTGGTCAGCGCCTATCTTGTCCGAGAACTCCTGCGTGACGACCGCGCCGCCGACTATCGTGAGGGCCTTTATGCCCTTGTCACGGAGCCTCTTTATTACGGTGTCCATCTCCAGCACGGTAGTGGTCATAAGGGCCGAAAGGCCGACGATATCGACTTTGTTGCGCTCCGCCTCTTCCACTATCCTGTCCGCCGGGACGTTCTTGCCGAGGTCTATGACTTCGAAACCGTGGTTCTCCAGCAGGGTTGCCACTATGTTCTTCCCGATGTCGTGGATGTCGCCTTCGACCGTCGCGAGAAGCACTTTGCCCAGGGCCGGACCGCTCTTGCCCTTCATCTCGACCTTGAGCCGGGCAAAGGCCTTTTTCATGGTCTCCGCCGAGAGCATGACCTGCGGCAGATAGTACCTGTTCGAGGAAAAAAGCCTTCCGACCTCTTCGAGGCCCGGCACAAGAGCCTCGTTGCTTATCTTCAAAGGCTCCCAACCTTCTTTCAACGCTTCTTCAACGAGGGCGGTTATGTTCTCTTCATCGCCGTTGATTATTCCCTGCCTGAGCCTCTCGCCTATTCCGGCTGGAGCGCAGGAAACACCCGCCTCTTTCGGGATCGCCGCCGGGGCAGCTTCAGTCAACGCCTGATGCCTCTTTATATATCTCTCGGCGCGCAAGTCCCTGTTCATTAGCACGAGGGAGGCGTGGTAAGCGTCCATCATGGCCTTGTTGTTCGGGTTTATAATGGCCGCATCAAGCCCGGCCTCTATTGCCATTGTAAGGAAGTTCGAGTTTATTATCTCCCTGGCCGGAAGGCCGAAAGAAATGTTGCTGACCCCGAGCACCGTCGAAAGGCCCAGCTTCTCCTTTACCATCCTTATGGCTCTCAAGGTCTCCATCGCGCTCAAGGGGGCCGCGCTGACCGTCATGGCAAGGCAATCGATGACGAGGTCGATGACGAGGTCTTCTTTCCTCATGCCTACCTTCAAGACCCTCTCCAGCATTCTCTCTACGACTTTGACCCTGCCTTCGGCGGTATCAGGTATGCCGTCGTCGTCCAGGGCAAGGCCGAGCACGGCCGCGCCGTATTCTTTCGCTATCGGCAGTATGGTCTCGAGCTTCTTTTCTTCCCCGCTTATGGAGTTCACGAGCGGCCTGCCGTCAACGGCACGCAGGCCCGCGAGAACTGCTTCGGGGTTCGACGAATCTATAACAGCCGGAAGTATCGAGTTCTCGTTCACGGCAAAGACGGCCCTTCTCATGGAGGCCACTTCATCTATACCGGGCACGCCCACGTTGACGTCGAGCGCGTGAGCGCCCGCTGCTTCCTGCCCTCTCGCCTCGTTCCTTATGCCGGTTGTCTTGCCCTCTTTTATCTCGGCCGCGAAAGCCTTTCTGCCGGTTGGGTTTATCCTCTCCCCAATTACTATGGCCGGGAGCTTGCCGCCGAAGAGGCTGAACGAAGTCCTTGAGGCCAGCGCGGTAAACCCGACAGTCCTTTTTCCGGCAGGAGCAAGGCCGCGGAATACATCGCCCATCATCTTTATGTGCTCGGGCGTGGTGCCGCAGCATCCGCCCAATACCTTTACACCCGCCTCGACGAGTTTTGGCACGAAAGCTGCCATCTCCTCCGGGGAGGCCGGGAATACGGTCTCAGTTCCCTTCAACATCGGCAAACCAGCGTTAGGCTGCGCTATAAGCGGAATGGAGACCACTTTCGACATGGCCAGCACTGCCTTGTATATGCCTTCTATTCCAAGTGAGCAGTTTGCCCCTATGCAGTCTGCCCCGAGGGCCGCCGCCATGATGGCGAAAGATTCAGGAGGGGTGCCGAGCACCGTCCTCATGGTCTCGTCAAAGGTCATGGTGGCAACGACCGGAAGGCCGGTTGACTTAGCGCCCATTATGGCCGCTTTCATCTCCTTTATATCCATCATCGTCTCGATGATGATAAGGTCGGCCCCGCCTTCTTTCAAGGCCCTGGCCTGCTCCGAGAATATCGCGAGAGCCGCCTCGAAAGTCATGTCCCCGACCGGCTCCACGAACCTGCCGGTCGGCCCGAGCCCTCCGGCGACAAACCTTCTGTCCCCGATGGCTTCGCGCGCGCACCGGGCCGCGGCGACGTTTATCTCCCTTAGGGCCCCTTCAAGGGAATACTCCTCAAGTTTTGCCCTGTTGGCTCCGAATGTATTAGTAGTGACTATGTCCGAGCCAGCCTCGACATAGACCCTGTGCACTTTTTTAACCAGCTCAGGGTTTTTTAGGCATAATTCGTCAGGGCAGCCGCCCGGCTTCAAGCCGAGCCGCTGGAGCATGGTCCCCGTGGCGCCGTCAAAGACGAGCTGCCTTTTGTTCAGTTCACTAAGAAAGTCAGGCATCTGAAAGCCATTCTCCTAAATGGAATAAAAGGTAATTGTACC
>JACPGA010000092.1 GCA_016182705.1 Deltaproteobacteria bacterium | reverse complement strand
ACCCTACCCAGCTGTCAAAGAGCTGAGCTACCTGGGCGCCGGCGTCTATCTGGGCCTCGAGGTATACGATGATCACGTCCGATATCTTGTCCATGAGGATCTTCCAGCCCTCAGGGTCGGAATACATGAGCTTTTTGGTGTTGATATAGTTCTTCGAGCACTCGCCTTCAATGATGTAACTGGCAAGGGTAAACGGCGCGCCTGAGAAGCCTATGAGAGGCACTTTTCCGTTAAGCTCGGCCTTTACCAACTTTATGGCTTCGAGAAGGTAGGGCACGTCCTGCTCGGGCTTTATGACCTTTACCGCGTCGATGTCCTTGCGGGTGCGCACCGGGTTGCTTATGGAAGGCCCCTCGCCCTTGGTGAATTCGAGGTTTATGCCCATGCCGTCCAGCGGCAGGAGTATGTCAGCGAATATTATGGCCGCGTCGAGGTCGAAGGCCTTGATGGGCTGCAAAGTGACCTCGCAGGCAAGCTCTGGGTTCCTGCACATTTCGAGAAAAGAGTGCTTCTCCCTTATCGCCATGTATTCCTTCATGTAACGGCCTGCCTGGCGCATGAGCCACACGGGGGTGAACCCGGCTTTTTCCCTCCGGCATGCCTTCAAGAACGCGTCGTTTGACATAATATTCTCCTCTCGGGATTCGGTTTTGGCTGCCTTGAACCGGCCGCCCGTACCGCTTTATAACGGAATAACAGAGAAACTCTTGACTCATTTCCAGTCCGCGTTCAGAGCGCAAAGGGCGCGCCTGCTGCGAGACGAGCCTGTCATTATAGACATAACGGCCCATTTTTTCAATACATTTGAACGCGCGGCGCATGCGGCTTCACATTTTTTTCACACTGATGTATAATGTCCTGAGTTTAGCCCTTTGCGTACGGCCCACGGCAGCCTCATCCTGACGCCTGTCACCTTTCGACCTGCCCAACTTCAAGCCTTGACGGAACCATCCGATATGCATTTAATGGCAAATTCCTCGCGTCTCCTTGAGAGGGCATTCAAAATCAGGTTCGGCCTCAAGCTCTGCCTCTTCACCCTTATAGGAGGGGCGGCAGTGGTGCTGCTCCTTTATTTCTCTCTGGCAAGGAGCCTCGGAGACTCCTACGGCTCGGCCATATACACTATTCACGAGCTGAAAATAAGAGTCCTCCCACTGATCTTCGCCTCATCTTACTCCATTCTGGTCCTCGGCCTTGTCACGGTCGCCATAGCTGTCATCTCGGTCCTGTTCTCTCACAGGATAGCCGGCCCTCTTTTCAGGCTGGAAAAAAACCTCGACGCGATAGCCTCGGGCGACCTGACGGTCAACACGCGCTTCAGGGGCATGGACCAGCTCTCGGTCCTTGCTGACGAGCTTAACACGATGGTGAGGTCCTTGAATCACGTATCACGCTCGGTAATGGACTCCGCCGAAGAGCTCAGGGCGGCTGAAGAGGCTTTGCGCTCCCTTCTTGAGATGGAAGCGCCGCCTGAGGCAGGGCTGAAAGACGCCACAGGGGCCCTCAGGGCCGCTATTGAAAAAATGAGCAGGGCCGTATCGGCAATAAAGGTCAAAGATTGACGAAACGCATAAAAACCGGTTTTCTGGTATTTTTCATGGTCAGCGCTGTCGCCGCCGTCCTGTACTCGTCCCAGTGGACGAGCTATCATGACTTTGAAGGCAAGTGCCTCGACTGCCACATAGCCCAGCCTACTTCTGATGAATCGATGACCTTCTCCAGGGACGTCACCCGGATGTGCTCCGGCTGTCACAGCAGCGAGCAGGAGCTTTCCCATCCGGTGGATATGAAGCCGTCCATGACGGTGCCGCAGTCGATGCCTCTTGACTGGAAGGGAGACTTGACCTGTCTGACCTGCCACACGGCCCACAAGAGAGGCTACGGCGGTTTCCACTTGAGAGTCGCGGCCAAAGGAGAAGGTTTCTGCGTCATCTGCCACGGCGACATGGACGAGCAGCTTCACAAGGTCTCTGTCGGCTCCGCCCACATCGGGGAGTCTTCCACGAAAAAAAATATCGGCTGGGAGCCAGGGACGGACCTCGATGAGCTGTCCATAAGATGCCTGGCCTGCCACGACGCGGTAACAGCCAAAGACAGCCTGGTCGAGAACCTGTCCATAAGGGAGATCTTCCACAACAGCAACACCATAGGCCTCAGCCACCCCATAGGCGTTTCCTACTTCGAGACCCGCCGCAAATACAGGGGCGCCTACAGGCCGGTCGAGAAATTGCCGAAAGAGATCAAACTCTTCGACGGCATGGTCGGGTGCGGAAGCTGCCATAACCCGTACTCAAAGCGCCACAACGAGCTTGTGATGAGCAACGAGGGCAGCGCCCTGTGCCTGGGCTGTCATATAAAATAGACGACATGAACAGATGGGACGCGGGATTGCGCTCGCTATGGGTTTTCAGCGACCTGAAGACAATTTAACTCGGGTTTAATTCAGGTTTAATACCGCCATATTATGATAGGCTCCTCTGAGGGGGCCTGTGCCCCGGAGGGGCTTAATGGAAAGAACTGGCCGTCCGACATTCAGGAGAAGGAAGTTTTTCATAAACAGGAAGCTCCAGGGCAGGTTCATCGCCGGGTTCTCTCTCGCGGTGCTCCTGGGGCTGACCGCGAACCTCCTGGTCTCTTATTTTTTAATTGACAGGGAACTTAATGAGGAGTTATATAAAATTCATATAAAGATAAGGACCACTTCCGAGATCGCGGTCCCTATCCTCCTGAAACTCAGCGCTATAACCATACCATCCATACTGGCCGTCTCGGCGGTCATAGGTTTTTTCCTCACGCGCCGTATAGAGCTGCCGCTCCGGCAGTTCAGAGATGTCATACAAAGCAGGGCCAGAGGGGATTTTTCAAAAGACCTTTCTAAAAACAACATGCCTGGAGAGCTTCCAGCCGCGTTTAACGGCATGTCCCGCTCCCTGGAGGCTGT
>JACPGA010000091.1 GCA_016182705.1 Deltaproteobacteria bacterium | reverse complement strand
AATATTCGGGTTCAGGTTACAAACCTGAACCCGCTAAAGAGAAGTTCCCCGCGGCAAGCCGCGGGGAACCCGTCAGCTTATCAGATGATCTCGAACCTTTCCTGATGAAACCTGTCAACCGGCTTCACGATGACTTCCCTGCCGGTCTTCTTCTCAATATCCGCTATTGGCGCCGGGTCTTCCTTGAGCCTCTCGGCAATGGAAGCGCTCACATAGAGGGTTGCCTTTTTCTTCCTTAACGGCAGCTCCCTGCGAAGCTCCCTGTATATCTCCATTATGACAGTGTCCTTGGCCTTCACATTCGCGTTGCCGTCGCAGTACGGACACGGCTCGCACAGTGACTGCACAAGGGACTCCCTTACCCGCTTTCTCGTCATCTCAACTATGCCGAGTTCTGAAATCTTGAGGATGTTTGTCCGGGCCTTGTCGGCCTTCAACGCCTCTTTCAGGGCGTTGTAGACCTTTTCCCTGTCCGCGGTCCTGGACATGTCTATGAAATCGATTACTATGATGCCGCCTATGTTGCGAAGGCGCAGCTGATAGACAGCCTCTTTTACTGCCTCGAGGTTGGTCTTTAAAATCGTATCGTCAGAGCTCTTCTTTCCGACGTACTTGCCCGTGTTGACGTCGATGGCGGTCAGTGCCTCCATCTGGTCTATCACCAGGTGGCCGCCGGAGCGGAGCCAGACCTTCCTTTCAATAGCGTCTGTCAGCTCTATCTCGATTCCGTTGGCGTCGAATATCTCCTCTTCGCCCTGGTAGAGCTCGAGCCTTCCGGCAAGGTGGGGCATGAACTCTTCGACGAACTTTTTGGCCCTCTCATACTCTTCTTTCGAGTCTATGACGAGCCTTTCGATGTCGCTCGAAAAGACGTCCCTTATTATCCTGAGCGTTATATCAAGCTCTTCCCACACGAGCCCCGGCGTCTTGACCTGCTCTTTTTTCTTCTGTATGGACTGCCAGAGCTTGATGAGGAACTGCATGTCCGCCTGGATTTCCTCTTTGGACATGCCTTCGCAAACGGTCCTTATGATGAAGCCGTTGCCCGGAGGCTTCATGGAATGGACTATCTCGCGCAGGCGCTTTCTTTCCTTCTCGCTCGCTATCCTTCTTGAGATGGCGACCTTGTCATAGGTGGGCATGAAAACGAGGTACCTGCCGGGCAGGGAGACGTAGGAAGTCACGCGCGCGCCCTTTGTGCCTATGGGCTCTTTCGCGGCCTGTACGAGGACCTCCTGGCCTTCCTTGATGAGGTCCTGTATCCTGGCTTCGGCGCGCTTTTTGTGATCCTCTTCTTCGTCGTCTAACTCCGGCTCCTGAATGTCGGAGACATGAAGGAACGAGGTGCGCTGGATGCCTATCTCCACGAAGGCGGACTGCATGCCAGGGAGCACCCTCACGACCTTGCCGTTGTAGATGTTGCCTGTTATTCCCCTGTCTTTGGCGCGCTCGACGTAGAACTCGACCAGGCGGCCCTGTTCGACCAGGGCGACCCTGGTCTCAAAGGGGTTGTAATTGATGAGCAGTTCTGTCCTGTTGCTATTATTATCGTTTTTCATCAAATGTGCGGAGGGACCTCCGGAAGGAAATAAAAACCTACTGAACGGTCCTGATTTTGAGGACGGGGATTAGGGACGCGTCTTCCCTGGAGAGGCCGAACAGACAGGCCAGAACGTCAGCGGGCCGCACAGGCGGAGTGCCTTCTACCTTTCGCAATACGAGCGACAGGTTCGAATCTCCCGCGTATGACAGAGCGGCCAGCGATGGTTTCAAATCGACGTCTGTTACCTTGTCCTCTCTGGTGATGCGTACAGGAATGGAGTCCTTTGCTGAAAAATCCCTAAGCAATCCTTCAATATTTTCAGGCTCTATATCAATGCCCAATGGGCCGTCCTTAATCTGAGCAATATACTCTGTCATAATAGCAGAGGGAAATGAAAGTTTCAAGGGCAAGGGGGATGCCGACAGAAAACGTATGCCCTCCGGCACCTGGGCGTTGAGCTTTTCAAGTGCCTCTTCCGGAGGGATGGTACCCATGAACTCGATATCAAGATACTCCTCGAGCGACTCCATGCCGACCGGCAGGGGCGCGCCGAAAGAGAGCTTCGGCATGGGGTGGAAGCCCTGAGAGTACTTGAGCGGCAGTCCCGCCCTTCTTATTGCCCTTATGAAGACCGAGACAAGCTCAAGATGGCCCAGAAACCTCGCGATGCCGGTCTTGGAGAAACGGAACCTCACCCTGCATGACTCTTCACCAGAGGCCGCCTTTTCGGCCTGGTCGAATACCGGGCCCTCTTTGGCTGACCTGGGCTTTATGACTTTGTGGTCGCACAGGCCGCAGTTCGAGCACCTGTCGACCTTGCAGTCCGGCGTCCGGGCAAGCTCTATGGCCCGCTCGAACTCCTTTATCAAAAACTCCTTTGCTACGCCCGGGTTCAGGTGGTCCCAGGGGAATACCTCGTCAAAGGGACGCCTTCTCCCGGTATAAAAGGCCGGGTCAACTCCCGCCTCGTTGAAAGATTCCATCCATTTATTAAAGTCGAACTTCTCGCTCCAGCCGTCAAACCTGCACCCCTTGCGGAACGCGCTGAGGATTGCCTTTGAAAGCCTCCTGTCTCCCCTTGCAAAGACCCCCTCGACGACGCTCATGTCTGCGTCGTGCCACTTGAAACCGAGCTTTATCCGGCTGAGTTCCCTTCTGAGGACCGCCTGCTTTCCAAGCCCCTGTTCCATTGTTATCTGCGGCTCCCACTGGAACGGCGTCCAGGGCTTTGGTATGAAGCTCGACGCGCTGACGTTTATCTGAGGCATCTTGCCGCCGGAAGCCCTTCTGCCGATGTTTTTCACGCAATCGGCAAGGCGTACTATCTCCAGTAGATGTTTTTCACGCAATCGGCAAGGCGGACTATCTCCATTATGTCTTCTTCTGTCTCAGTCGGCAGGCCTATCATGAAGTAGAGCTTGAGCCCCTTCCAGCCGAGCGTGAATATGTCCTGGGCCGCATCCCGCAGGTCTTCTTCCTTTATGCCTTTATTTATAAGAAGGCGGAGCCGTTCGCTGCCTGCCTCCGGGGCGAGCGTAAACCCGGTCTTCCGGACCCTTTTTATCTCGGTGGCCACTTTCGCGCTCAGCGTGCCTACCCTCAAGGAAGGAAGAGATACCGCTATTTTTTCATCCGAAAACTTCTTCATGAGGCCCGCGAGCAGGTCCTCTATGAAGGTATAATCCCCGCTGGAAAGAGAAAGGAGGGATACCTCGTTATAGCCCGTAGCTTTGAGGGTTTCGTTTATTATCCTGATGATGTTCTCGGGCGTCCGCTCCCTGACGGGCCTGTATATCATGCCAGCCTGGCAGAACCTGCAACCCCTTGTG
>JACPGA010000087.1 GCA_016182705.1 Deltaproteobacteria bacterium | reverse complement strand
TCGGCGGCCCGCTGGGCGACCGAATCAAGTACCGCCTTCTTGCCGATGTAGTCAGCCTTCATGGAGGCCATGACAGCGATCTCCTTTTTTTTCGCCTGCACAGCCTTTTTGACCGAGGAATAGCTTCCGTAAAGGGTCAGCCCCGCCGCAAGCAGCGCAAGCGGGATGATTACATAGATGGCGTAAAGGTAGGCTTTCTTCCTGTCGGGCCTTCCCTTAAGGAAACCTGTCATAAGCTCTTTTATATGAACCACTGGATAAGGAAGTCTCATTTCCATAATCTTACCTCAATTGCGCGTTTATGCTGAATGAAGTCCTGCCGCCGGGCTTGGCCCTTGTCTCGCCCATTGCAACCTCGGCGAACCCTGCCTTCTGGAGAGATTCCTTCACGGAGTTGGCGCCGTTGAAGGTCTGCGCCTCTCCTTTGACCGTTATCCTGCCATTGGCCATCGAGAACTCGTCTATCTTGACGCCCAAACCGTCAGGGACGGCAATTGCCACGCTTTTAAGGACGTCAAGCGACCTTCCGCCGCTTCCAAGTGAGGCCGCTTCCTTATCAACGGCCTTGAGCTTGGCCTCAAGCTGGTAGACCGGGTCGGTGACATTCCTTTCACCCGGGAAAAGCTCCTGATACGAAGCCTTCAAAGACTGCCTGTACGCTTCAAGCTCGCTCGTGAGTCCCAGGTATCTAACATAAAAGTCACCTGTGGCCAGCACCAGCAAAGACGCGCAAAGGGCTGCCGTGAGCCTGAGCTTTCTTCTGAAGGCGTCCCTTTCTTTCGTATACTCGAACTCGCCCCTTCTGAAGTTCACGATGGTTCCGGCGAGCCCCTTGTCCAGAAGCATGGACAGGGCCAGCGCTTCGGCGGCTTCTGGCGCAATCGAGCCGGGCAGGTCCAGCGGCACGAGCCGCGCGCCCTGGAACATATCTTTCAGCGCTTCCCTGTCGTTATCCCATCCGGAAAAATGAACCTCGTCCACGCTGATCCCTTCGGCGTCAAGGAACGCGACGCCAAGGCCCACGTTGTCGAGCCTTTTCGCGTGCTTCAGGAGCCTGGGCATCCCGTCCTGGACAACGGCGAAAATGCCGGGGGAAAGAAGCGCCCTGCAACCCTCCCTGCCAAAGAGCTCGTTCATCAGCACTGGCATGGCGAAAAGCCCGGGGCCCATCCATACCGGGTCTATACCCAGGGCAGAAAGGGCATCGAGGTAATCCCTTATAATGCGCTTTTCAACGGCCACTGCCATGACCTTGTTTTCCCCGAGCTGTACCGCGTCAGCAACCACGTCATCGACTTCTAAATGAAGAAGCCCGGCCAGCTCAAACGGAAGCGCCTCGTTTATTTTTTTTCTGTCCTCGAACGGCAGCTCGACTATCCTAATTAAAAGGTCCTCGGGAGGGATGCCAACGGCCACCTTATCAAAGGCCTTGAAACCCCTTTTTCCCGCTAAAGGGCCAAGCAGGGCTGAAAGCGCCTGTTTGATGCCTCCCTCGGCGGTAACCATATGGGAATGGACGGTTACAGGCTGGGGCCTCCCCTGCAGGAAAACCCCCGCCCTTATGGTCTCCTTCCCGATATCTATCACAAGGTTCTTTTTTGACATCTACATCTCCCTCCAGTAAAGGACGCCGCCGCCAAGCTGTATAACGGCCTCGACCTCGCGGAACGTCTCACCCGCGGTTGCCCGCGAGAAAACGCGGTATGTCCGCGACGTCGTCGTTATACGGTCCTGAAGACCAAAACCGACCCTCTCGAAGCCGGGTACCTTCATGATATCCGACCTGTCACGCAGCGGGGCTTCCTTCCTCTTCTTTATAATCCTGTCCGCAAGCTCGGCGGTCATCTCGTCGCTCAATGCCGCGAGCACCTCTTTGGGGGCCGTGTTTATATTGACCAGCCCGTCTGCGCTGTAGGGGGTCAGGTATCTGCTGACCGCGCTAAAAACTTCGGGTTTAAAGCCTTTTACAAGCAAAAGCTCATCCAGCGTCTCAAAGTTGTTGTTCCTCGGTTTATAAGGCCTGGGCCCGTTCCGGTACTGCAAGCTTTCAGCCCCGCCCGGCCTCGGCATATCGTCGTTGTCTATCCAGTCGGCGAGCGAATCGA
Source organism: Deltaproteobacteria bacterium (assembly GCA_016182705.1). Lineage (GTDB taxonomy): Bacteria > Desulfobacterota > GWC2-55-46 > GWC2-55-46 > GWC2-55-46 > GWA2-54-12. The sequence continues at coordinate 2,318 of JACPGA010000087.1, read as the reverse complement.
CAAGAGAGTCTTCGAGTTTGGCGTCCTTGAAAAGCTTCCTCAAAGACTTCTCAACCCTCGGGTCGCTCAAGCCTGTCATGGGGTAGACGGCCTTCATCGAAAGCCTTCCGCTCTCGTCTACAGCCCTTATCTCGATGGACATGCCAGCCCCAGCTGGCTTTGAAAAGACCAGCCCTTCCCTGTCCATCACAAGATTTGAATCCCTGCGCAATAGCTCCTCGAGGCCTGCCTTGGCGAGCACTATTCCGTCGGATGCCAGCGCCCCTGCCCTGACCGAGTCTTTCAGTATCCCCGCCCTTGAAGAGGCGATATACATCCTGTATATGAAATCAGTTACCAGCGTAAGGAGTATCGCCGTGACCAGCAGGGCGGCTATAAGCGCGATTCCACTCTGGCTATGGTATCTGTTTTTAAAATACTTACGCATAGTTGTGTAAATAACCTCAGAGGCTATCTTATCATCGTCCGGGCCGTGGCTGAAAGCTGTTCCCCGGAGCCGAGCGTGACTGTCACGGCAATCGCCCTGGGGGTCTGCCCCTCAAGGGATGCGTCCCACGCTCCTGCCCAGTCCTTGCCATTGAAGAAGCTTACCTCAAAACCTTTTATACCCTCGACTGCCTCGACGCTGAATTTTTCAGTCTGGAACGGATTCCAGACCTCCTTCATAAGGTCCTTCCTGCCGTTCTCTTCCCTGACATAATAATTGACAGCCATCAGGTCACCGGATGGCGCGTCCTTTGAAACCACTGGCCAAGTCATGGTAGTGAACGACACCGCTCCTGAGTCGCCGTCCCGGCCGCCGTTGAAAAAAGTCAGCTCGTTTGTCCTCCTGTAATATGACGAACGGGCCTCCCTTGAAAACCTCTCCAGGAAATAGCCTGTCTCTATATAGCCGTCAACGGCCTTGCCTGCCCGCTCGCTTGCCCCGGATATGGAAAAGAACGTCGAGTAAAGGGCTGCCGACAGGGCAGCGGCAAGACCCACGGCCACAAGGACCTCGATGAGCGTAAAGCCCCGATTATCTTCCGCGTCATCTTTTGAGATACGACACAAAAGAGACCGGAGGCCCGTTTTTGCGCGCGACCTTGAGCTCAAGCCTTTTTACCCCCTTCAGTTCGGAGTCTTCTTCAACCAGGGTCCAGGAGTAGCCTTCGTACCCTTCGCCGAAGTCCCCTTCCCTCTCGACAATGCCCTCGAGCTTTATCCTCTCAAGCTTCTGGGCCCCGAGCGCGGCTACGATAACTTCTTCACGGCTGAGATTTGCACCGCCCAGGTGGTAATTGAAGCTCACCACAAGCGACACTACCACCCCTGCCGTTATCGCGAGGGCCACCATGACCTCGATGAAGGTGAAGCCGCTCTCAGCGCGTTCCGGCCTTTTCAGTGTCTTCCGGGGCGCGCACTTTTGCCTTGCCTGTATACGGGTTGAAAGAAACAATCACGGACCTCCTGGCTGCGGCAAGCCTCACTTCAAAGGGCTCTGAGCCGTACGGTGAAAAAACAATCGCTGCCTCGCCCCTGGTGACAACGCCAAGGCCAGGCGAGCGGACCTCTTCCATCACGACGCTTGGGCCGAGCTTTATCTTCCTCAACGCGGACTCAGCCTCGGGGACGTACTCCTTGCCGTCAACGGAGGACTCCACCCTTACTTCGCCAGCGTTGAAATCGAACCAGAGCCTGTAGTAAGACCGCCTGGATGCGGCCCTCTCGTTAAGAAAGCCAGCGAGCTGGGAAAGGCGCCCCGAGTCGGAGTCGAGGTCATACCCCTCAAGTCCCGGCAACCGGGGAACGACCACGGCAAGCGCTACGGCGATTATGGCGATCACGGCAAGAAGCTCTATCAGCGAGAAACCTTTTACAGAGGGGACGGCGTGCAGACTGCGGCAAGCGAACGTGCGGTTAGAACTACAGGTCTTCTCATTTCCCGGCGGCCCCGGAGGGCCGTTGCCGGATGGCTTTATCTCTGGCATTTGGCCGTTTCAATCAGCTTAAAGGTTGTCACTGAAAATCAGATATTTTTCCGGGTATCGAGGAAGGCTGACCGCCCTGACAAAGAGATCGGGAAAAATAGCAATTTTTAGAATCAGTCCAGGTTCCAGCTCTCGATGTCAGCGTCAAACCCTTCCCCGCCGCGCGCGGCGTCAGCGCCGTAGGAGAGTATATCGTAGTCGCCGTTCGCACCTGGCGAAGCATAGATATAGGGACTGCCCCAGGGGTCTGCAGGGATCTTCCTTTTTTCTAGATAGCCGCCTTCGCGCCAGTTGGCCGGGATCCTTCCTGCCTCTGGCTTGGAGATAAGAGCCTCAAGCCCCTGCTCG
>JACPGA010000007.1 GCA_016182705.1 Deltaproteobacteria bacterium | reverse complement strand
AACAGCCATATCAGGTTCGTCGTGCGCTCCGGCATGGACAGCCGTGCCCAGGAGGTCCCTGAAGCGGCGCGCCCGGCCCTCGGGGGTATCTGACTGGTCAGTGCCTCAGTCCCTCTTCGGGCACTTTCCCGTCTATGTCATCGGCCTTTTTCGAGCCTCTTACCCATTCCACGAACTTGTCGATAGCGGTTTTTTTGGCTATCTTTATAACGCCGTCCTGGATGACTATCTTCTCGTCAGGCTGTATCTCGTCCTTGAGGAGGAAGATGACTCCCATGAACCAGTTCGGGATGCTGCCTGGCTCGGGATACTCCCTTACCGTGTATTCGGCGAACCTGGAGGGGCCCCTGCCAGCTGCGATCTTCAGCACATTCTCGGTTGCAGCGCTCGTTACCTTGTTTTCAGGCATAGTCCTCATCCTCTTGGGCTTTAACGCCTCGCATCAGAACAGAGGCATTCTGTTGCCGGAGGGCCAGGGAGCCGGGAAATCTGTTAAACTGACTGTATATTTAAAAAAAGCCGTCAGTCTTTTTCAAAAACGCGGAAAATATCCGCTTTCATTTTTCATCAGCTCGCTTGCCATCGCCGGCCAAACCGCGGGCAACGCTCGCTTACCTTTTTCAGAAAAATAAATGACAGGGCAGGAGGAAGCGCATGGGAACAAGGGGAAGAGAGATAGTAGGCAAGAACGCCGAGCGCACGATAGAACTTCTCAACAAGGCGTTTGCCGACGAGTGGCTCGCGCACTACCAGTACTGGATCGGCTCGAAAATAGTGGCGGGGCCCATGAAGGACGCGGCAATAGCCGAGCTCATGCAGCACGCCGCCGACGAGCTCAGGCACGCGGACATGCTTTCGCTGCGCATAATACAGCTTGGCGGGACTCCAATAACCACACCGAAAAAGTGGTTCGAGCTGGCGACTTGCGGCTACAGTGAGCCGACTGACCCGTTCATATCGAAGATCCTCGAGCAGAACATCGCGGGCGAGCAGTGCGCCATAAGCACCTATCACGCGATAATCGAAGAGGTCGGCATAAAAGACCCGGTCACGTACAATCTCATCTCACAGATACTTACAGACGAGGTCGAGCACGAAGAAGACCTTCAGGCATTGCTTGAGGATCTGGGCTTCATGCTCAAGGGACGCGCCTGACAAAGTTTGCCGGAAAAAAGCCGTAAAGAAAGGAGAACAGCTATGGCAGGGTTCCTGACCAATATCGAAAAGAAGTCCCTGGATAACGCTTATTTCCGCGAGGTCCTTTTTACCGGGCCGCACAGCCAGCTTGTCGTGATGTCATTGAAGCCCGGCGAGGACATCGGCATGGAGACCCATGGCGGCGTCGACCAGTTCATACGCGTGGAGGCCGGGCAGGGACACGCGATACTGAACGGAGCCGAGCACGCGTTAGAGGACGGCTCCGCGGTGGTGATACCTGCAGGGGTAGAGCACAACATAGTGAACAGCTCTAAAACAGAGCCTTTGAAGCTCTATTCCATCTATTCGCCTCCGGAGCACCCTCACGGGACTATCCACAAGGACAAGGCCGAGGCAGAAGAGTACGAAAAGAAAAAACACTCTTAAGCTGTAAAACAACGAATCAAGCAGGTTGCTCAAAAAGTTCCAGATGCCAGGAGTCGAAAAGCGAGGAAAGAGGCTTACTTTGTTGTACGCCGCAAAGACGAGTGCTGAAGACGACAACGCAGATGGGACTTTTTCAGCGACCTAAGAATAAGGGGTTGGCCACAGGCCAACCCCTTATTCTTTATGGTATCCGGAAGTAGGAAATGTCCTTTATCGGGTCTGCCGCCGTGGGGTCATACGCCGCGCCTGAGAGAACGCCGTCAAGCACGTTCTTAAGATTTATAATGGCTATATGCGTGGTTGTTTCATTAACCCATACGCCAAGGGCCGCAGGCACGGGATACGACGGATTGAACGCGTCGGTCACGTAAACGCCGGCCCCGTGCGGGTCGAGGCTTCCGGCCCAGACAACCGCTCCGCCCTGGTCATCCGTACCGTCCGGCATCGTGATCACCGCTTCCCTTGAAAAACCGAGCCCATCAGCCGGATCTTTCAGCTCGGCAACGACGAGTTCCGTTCCTCCGTACCCCTTACCCATCCTTACCATGTGCTGCCTGGAATCGACAGCGAGGTTCGTGAATTTGACGTAGGTCGTTATGCGCCTGACCGCCGAAGCGGGCAGCGTGTAGGTCCCGTTGACGCTGTCCAGCGAGAGCTTGCCCAGGTCTACGAATGTCGTGCCGGCGCCCTCGTCGGCAAGGACAGCGACATGATAAGAGGTGTCGACCGCTGCGGCATCGATATAATCATTGACAGTGAAAAGCTCCCTTGTGGAGGCGTCCGGCCTGTATACCGTGCCCGTCGAAGTATCGACAAGCACCATTACATCCGGGCCGTGTCCTCCGGTTATGAGCAGCCTGTAGCTCTGGCCCGAGAGCACCAGCTTGTTGTCATAAGCGAAGTTCTCGATTATCTCTACCCCGCCTGCCGCGTCGACCTCTGAAGATACGACCTCCCTTATTTTCACCGGGGCGGAAGGTGTCGAGTAGTCGACCATCTCTATCCCGTCAGCAGTGGTTATTATCATGGTCTTTGTGGAAGGCTCCATGACTATGCCCGCCATCTTCGTATCAATCGCGCCGGTGTACCAGATGCCGTTCATGGTCTGGGTATCGTATAGCGCTACCTCTTCCCGCGTCGAGAGTTTGAAAATCGAAACCAGGCCGGAATCATAGCTGTAGGCCGCCCCTGTATCGTTTACCGGGTCCAAAGCAACGCCGTTGACGTCGACATCGCTCAAAGACGTCGTTACAGTGGCAGCGCTGACGCTCGTGACTTCGTTCGCGTGTGCCCCCATATTGCCGATGTTCGGCAGCATGAGCAGCCTTGCGGTGCCGAAACCAGAGATGCTGTCGCCGGGTGTTGCCACACGGGTGACGCCATGCTCCGTATATACCGCAGTCGAACCGGAGGCCGCTTCCGAGCTGCCCTGAATGACCCCTGCCTCGGAAACCGGATGCCCTTCACCTCCTGTGCCGCCGCCACCGCAACCGGCAACCGCGAACGTTAAACTCAGGGCAAGCGCGAATTTTCTGATAGCCATAGATACTCCTTTGCTTGAATTGATTAATGCCCGTATTACTGGTTTAACGCGAATTGAAAAACACAACGGCTTGAAACGATGCGGCGGATAGCGGGTAAGTATAGCAGAGTTTTTCCGCTTGTCTTTCAGAGCGGAGAGATGAATCCCCAGGGATTCATGCACAAAAAAAACTCTGGGCCTTAAGCCCAGGGGGTGTCATTTTTAAAATAAAATCTGCCGCTGGCGTAAGCGAGCCGGGATTATGCCGGAGTCGCTTCCGCGTTGAACCGCGACAGGCGGTGAGACGCGATTACACCGGCAACACCCAGCCCTATCAAAGCAAAAGACGACGGCTCAGGAACGGCTGTGCTGGTTATTGTTTGAATCTCATTCACAGGGCCGTCAAAAAAAGCATAGCTGAGCCCCTCGGAATCCCCTCCCTGCGTTGTCTGGTAATGCAGGGTATAGAAGTCATCAGCGTGAGCCGTCCAGCTCCAGTGTTCCCACTGCGCTGGCCAGCCGTAAGCTATATCAAAAGAGTCTGAGTACCAGGGCACGGCAACGATGTTGCCATACCCGTTCAGAACGCTGATAATGGCATAATCATTATAATCGCCGTTATCTCCCCCTATCTCCTCGCCGCAGCAAAAGCCTGCCCAGCCTTCAATAACATCTCCTCGCCCGAGAGAGAACTGCTGGGAAAGAGTTGTATACTCTCCGTCATATACCCCTGTTTCCACGACCGCGAAATAATTCCCTTCGACAGGACTGTAGAAAGCCCCTCCCCCGCTGCTCCAATTACTTACCACGCTTATTTTACCTTCATAGCTCGGAAAAGTCTCTGTCCAGCCCGAAGTGTCTCCCGCTTCAAAACCGGAGTTTCCCAGCGCGTACGCATTCGAATAAAGACCCGGAATCAAAAAAACGGCTGCCAGCCAGAGCTTTTTCATCGACTCCTCCTTTTATTGTTTGTAATCAAACCTTTCGTACATGTTTATCTTTCTCGCGTTTCAAATCGAGACAGTGATTCAGGCGCGCCTGCTCATCCTGAAGGGATGAATCGAAGGGCATGCAGTTAAAATATTGACAGAGGATAACAGAAAAAAAAGAATTTGCATTTTACAGGCTTGAAGCCTGAGCGCCCGGAAGGGTTTAACATTAATCATCCCTTTGGCTATAAAGTTTTCAACCCTTTGGACGATAAGAAAGATAATGCCAAAGCACTACTACTTTTAATCTTATATCGGGGGAGCAAGATGGATATTGTTAGAAGGTTCCTGAATCAAATGAGCATAAAGGCATTCATCATGGGCGCGGGTAGCCTACTGCTGCTGGCGCTTCTGGTCCTTTCACTCGGCAATGTGCTTTCCGCGTGGAATACCGGAAATGAAGTGACACGTCTGGAACTGGCTAACGAGCTTGCGGACGCTATCATAGAGGCTTCCGGGTATGAGGCCAAGGAGCGCGGCCTCACCTTTGCGGCCCTCTCGTCAGAAGGCGCGTCAGAGGCTACAG
>JACPGA010000075.1 GCA_016182705.1 Deltaproteobacteria bacterium | reverse complement strand
TACTACAGCGTCTCAAGGACGGGCTCGAGCGCCATAACCGTCGGCTACCCTGATGAGAAGACAAAGGGTGAGATAACAAAGCTCATGGACGACGAGTTTGGCGTTTTTAATGCGCCGGTCGATGAGAACGGCCGTCTGCTCTTCAACCTTTCGGACGAAGAGGTGAAGCGCATAAAGGACGCGGCCGTCTCCCAGGGCCTCGAGACCATAAGAAACAGGATAGACAAGTTCGGCGTGGCCGAGCCCATCATCCAGAAGCAGGGCGAGGACGAGATAGTAATACAGCTGCCCGGCTTGAAAGACCCCGCGAGGGCCATTGAGCTCATAGGCAAGACAGCGGTCCTGGAGTTCAGGCTCGTCGACGATTCGATGGACGCGGCTGCCGCGGCCAGTGGGGGCGCGCCTTTCGGCTCAGAGGTGCTCTATCAGCAGGCCCTTAACCCCCAGACCGGGCAGGTCGAGAAGACCCCGTTCCTTGTCAAAAAAGAAGCCCTGCTGACCGGGGACGCGCTTTCGGACGCGAGAGTGGCCTTTGACAGCCAGTATAACGAGCCTTACGTATCATTGACATTCGACTCCAACGGCGCCCGCGTATTCGAGAGGGTAACGGCCCAGAACGTTGGCAAGCGCCTTGCCATAGTCCTTGACGGCAACGTCCATTCGGCCCCGCAGATAAGGGAGGCCATAAGCGGCGGCAAGGCCCAGATATCCGGCGGCTTCACTTACGAGGAAGCAACCGACCTTGCCATTGTGCTGCGCGCTGGGGCCCTTCCCGCGCCGGTCAATATCATCCAGAACGTGACCGTCGGCCCCACACTCGGCCAGGACTCCATCAACGCGGGCGTAAGGGCCGGAGTGCTCGGCACCGCGCTGGTCCTTATTTTCATGTTTGTCTATTACAGGCTTTCGGGCCTCGTGGCCAATATCGCCATAACCCTCAATATAATAATGCTCCTCGGGGCCATGGCATGGCTTAGCGCCACATTGACGCTCCCCGGCATCGCCGGCATAGTCCTTACGATAGGCATGGGCGTGGACTCAAACGTCCTTATCTTCGAGAGGATAAAAGAGGAGCTCAGGACCGGGCGCACGCCGAGGTCCGCCGTGAACGCCGGGTATGACCACGCGTGGTGGACCATTGTGGACTCTCATGTGACGACGCTCATAACAGCGGCCGTCCTGTTCCAGTTCGGCAGTGGCCCGATAAAAGGGTTCGCCGTCTCGTTGAGCCTCGGCATACTCATAAACCTCTTTACCTCGCTCGTTGGCACCAAGGTCTCGTTTGACATCATGAACGACAAGATGAGGGTAAAGAGACTCAGCATCTAAAAGGCTGGGCGCCTTGCGGCTGGAGTTTTTTGATCAGCCGGAAATAAACGGAATTTCAGCTTTCGCAGTTCGGATTTTTCGGAGGACAGATGGATATATGGGGTGATACAAAAATCGATTTCATGGGCAAAAGGAAGATAACTTTTGCCATTTCGATAATACTCGTGATAGTCGGCATAATCGCGGCCTTGGCCATCCCGCTCGGGAAAGCCAACCTCTCAACTGACTTCGAGGGCGGCATAGCGATTCAGTTCAAATTCGAAAAACCCCTTGAGATGGAAAACGTAAGGGGCATTCTCGAAGGCGGGGGTTTCAAAGATGCCGAGCTGCAGCAGTTTGCTGAGCCGTCGAAGCTCCTTGTGAAGCTCAGCAGGACAGGCGGCGACCTGCGCGCCGTCTCCCAGTCGATAGGGGACGTGTTTGCCAAAGGAATGCCGGACAACCCCTACATAGTGGAGTCCACCTCTGAGATAGGCCCCACGGTCGGCAAAAAGCTTCAGAGGGACGCGCTCTGGGCTGTCATCATATCTCTTGTCGGAATACTCATCTACGTCGCCTGGAGGTTTGAGTTCAGGTTCGGCGTGGCGGCCGTCATAGCGACCTTTCATGACGTGCTCGCGGTGCTCGGTATATTCTACATCCTCGACAAGGAGATAAGCCTCCTCGTAGTAACCGCGCTCCTTACCCTGGCCGGGTACTCCCTGACTGATACGGTCGTGGTCTTCGACAGGATAAGGGAGAACCTCCATAAAAAGGGCAAGGAGGGTTTTATCCCACTTGTGAACCGCTCGGTAAACGAAGTGTTGAGAAGGACGATAGTGACTTCGCTTACGACGTTTCTGGCCTCGCTTTCCCTTCTGTTCCTTGGTGGAGAGGTCATCCATGACTTTGCCCTGGCCCTGGTGCTCGGCATAATAGTCGGTTCCTATTCCTCGATATTCATAGCGAGCCCGATGTTGCTCTTCTGGAAAGATAAGAAAAAACAATCGGTTGCGAGCGCATGAGGCGTTTTTGAGTAATTTTAAGAAGCCCCGGGGGCCCTGTTCCCGGGGCTTTTTTTTGCGATATTATGCCTAATACCCTATTGTCTTTTTCAAGTATTTATGATAAGTCAATGTATCAGGTTTTCGACCGTCTGGGCTCAAGCACCTCTTAATACTGCGGCTGATCCTGTTTACGCGTTCCATATTCTCTGCGTGTTAGGCTCAAGGCGGGCCTGAAAAAAGGCAAGATGCCGCGATACCCGTTCCCGGGTGTTATCGGCATTTTTTTTTGCTCCATTGGACGGAAAAGATGCTCCTCGACACCAGCGGCAAAGACATGCGGAAAAAAAACGGATATGCCAGCCTTCCAGGCTCAACCGACCTGTCTTCATGGCGCGAGTTCCAGAACGGGATCTCGCTCCTGCTGGATATACCGCTCAGCCTTTATGACGGCTCAGGGACGGTGCTTGTCCCGTCCACGAAGGAAAGCCCGGTCTGCCATGCCGTAAAAAAATGTCCCGGCGGCGAGGCAGGGTGCTGCGATATGATCGGCAAGGCCGTAGAGCAGGTGCTTGAGAACGGCAGCACCTACGTCTACAAGTGCCATGCCAACCAGTACATTTTCGCCATCCCTGTTGTCATCGATTCCAGATACGCCTTTGTAGTGGTAGGCG
>JACPGA010000083.1 GCA_016182705.1 Deltaproteobacteria bacterium | reverse complement strand
GAAGTAGACAAAGCGGCGGACGAATACAGGCGCGTAATAGCTGAGTCGCCGGAATCGGCCATACCCTATAACAGACTCGCCCGGCTGCTCTTTGAAAAGAAAAACGATATGGAAGCGGCGCTCAAGTACGCCATAAAGGGGAGTTCAATAAACCCAGAAGATTATGAGATGAAAGACACACTCGGCCTCATATATTTCCGCATGGGGCAATATGAAAAGGCCCTTGGAGCCTATTCCGGGATAATAAGCGGCGGCAGTACAAACCCCGCCTCTTATTACCGGCTCGGGCTCATCTACAAAAAGCTCGGCCGGGGCGAGGACGCGGCAGGAGCTTTTGAAAAAGCGCTCAACATAAACGACGAGTTTCCTGAATCCCCGGAAGCAAAGAAACACCTGCGCGAATTAAGCGGCATAGGCTGATTTTCCTCCAAACCGAGTCGGAGACAAACAATCATGCGTCTTGGATATTACGCGTCAATATGCCTTATCGCCCTTCTCCCGGCTCTTTCCGGATGCGGGTCAAGCACCGAGAAGGAATTCAACAGGCACTTGAGCTACGGGAAAAAGTTTTTGGAAGCCTCGGAATATCCGGAGGCCTTGAAAGAATTCAGGTCAGCGGTGCAGATAAAACCGGATAGCGCCGAAGGCCACTACAACCTGGGGCTCATTTTTGTGAACATGGGCGGGCCTTCGAATTCCATTGCCGCGTTCAGGGAATTCACGAAAGCTGTCGAGCTCGATCCGGCACACAAAGGCGCCCGCGTCAAGCTTGCGGAGCTATATCTTGGCTCAAGGAACTTTGACAAGGCGTTGAAACTGGCGGAGTCGGTCTACAAGGAAAACGGAGACCGAGATGCCAGGATGCTCATGGCAGGCGCGCTCGCGGGTAAAAAGGACTATGAAAAGGCGCTTTCAATAATAGAAGAGCTTCTCAGGGAAAAACCCGGCACATCCAAACCGTACCTGTTTGCCGCCGCGATCTTCTCGGCTGCCGGAGACGACTCCAGGGCAGAGAGTGTGCTCAGGGAGGCCATTGCCGCCGACCCGAAGGACTTTGCTCCACGAGCCGCCATCGCCACTTTCTATTACAGGCACAAAAGGCTCCTGGACGTTGAAAACGAACTCAGAAAGGCCGCTGCCGAGCTTCCGGAAAAACTGAAAGCGCTCACTGCCCTCGCCAACTTCTATATATCAGTTGAGAACCTCGAAGAAGCTGAAAAGACTTTAAAGGCGGCTCTCGATGTTTCGCCAGACAGAGCTGAGGCACATATGATGCTCGCCGGCTTCTATATGGCCTCTGGCAAGCCGATTGAAGCCGAAGGTGTGTACATGGAAGGAGTCGGAAAATTCCCCGGCGACGTGGCGCTCAGGAAAAAATACGCGGAGCTCCTACTCGACACGGGTAAACAGGACGAGGCCGAAAAGCACATAAAAGAGGTCTTGACCCGCGACCCATCCGGCTACTACAGCCTTTACCTGAACGGCAGGCTCAAGGCCGTACGCGGACAGTTCCTTGAAGCGCAGGCAGACCTGCAGGAATCGATAAAAGAAGAGCCTTCCTTCCCGATGTCCCATTATTCACTCGGGCTCGTCTATAAAGCCAGAAAAAACTATGAGCAGGCAAAGGGCTCGCTTGGCGAGTCAGTGCGCTTGAACCCCGGTCTCGACGGCGCTTATCTTGCGCTCGCGTCAGTGCTCGTGGCCTCCGGAGACGGCAAGCAGGCCCTGAAGCAGATCGAAAGTCTGCTCGAAAAAAAGCCGAAATCCCTTTCCGCCAATCTGGCCGCGGGGAGCCTGCACCTGAGAGACAATGAGCCCGGCAAGGCTGAAAATTATTTCATGGCCGCGTCTGAGTCCGCCCCCGGCGACCCCAGGGCATACGCTGGCCTTGGCAGCGCGAGCATGATGCGCGGAGACAGCAAAAAAGCTCTGAACTATTTTGAGAAAGCGCTCTCGATAGACCAGTCGAACATGGAAGCCCTCGCCAGCGTCACAGGCATATACATCTCGCGGGGCGAGTCAGGCAAGGCCGCGGAGAAGATACGCCGCCAGCTGGACGCGTTCCCGAATGAAGCCCGTCTGCATTACCTCCTCGGCAAAGCAAGCATGGCGACAGATGAGGACATGGCCGAAAAATCATTCAGAAAAGCTGCGGAGCTGAGAGGAGATTTCGCGGAGCCCAGGATAGAGCTTGGAAGCCTCTACGCTAAAAAAGGCGCTTACGCCGAAGCGGAAAGCGAATTGAACCAGGCCCTCAAGGCCGACCCCGAGTCGCTCGCCGCCTGCATGCTTCTGGCGCTCAATTCCCAGGAGCAGGGTAAATGGGAAGACGCGGCCACGTATTACGGGAAGGCCCTGGACATAGACCCGCGGTTTGCCCCTGCCGCGAACAACCTCGCGTGGCTTTACCTCGGTCAGGGCCAGGCAGACAAGGCCTTGCCTTATGCCGAGCAGGCAAAGGAAGCAATGCCCGATGACCCGTTGATCTCGGACACGCTCGGATGGGTATATTACAACAAGGGCGCTTACCTCAAGGCCCTGTCGCATCTGAAAGACAGCGTCCGGAAGGCGCCGGAAAACGTAAACTCAAGGTATCATCTGGGAATGGCCTACTACAAGAAAGGGCAATTAAAAGACGCGAGAGTGGAGCTGACAAAAGCCTTGAAGCAGAAGAAAACCTTCAAGGGGTCTGAAGAAGCTAAAAGGGTTTTGAAAGAGATAAGAACGAAGTTTGAAAGTTAACGCCCCGCGGAAAGGCCGCCGAGAGTGCCTTTTACGGGTATTGAATAATAATTCGCCGATCTCTTGTAAGTGCTCAAGAGCGACAGCAGGTATTCCTTGCGTAGCAGGCCCTCATTTGGCACAAGCTCAAGGGTCATATCGACAGGGCTCGCCGAAACCGGGGCCGCAAGCTTTATATTGCCCTTCAGCCTCGCTGAAAGGTCCTTGCTCTCTATCCAGAGGCCGTCAAGGCGCACGCCGCAGTTGAAAAACTCGGCGGACAGGCCTGCTTCATCAACAGAGCCTATGGGCAAAGGCATACCCCTGAAGCTCAACTCAGCTTCCCTGAATTCCACGCCCTGTGCTTTTAAAGAACCCCTGGGACATCCCTTCTCCAACTTCACGGCAAGCACTGCGTCAAAGGCCCCATCAAACTTTATCCCGGCGGAACTCAGCAAGGAGAGGGCATCAAAACCAACGCCCTTAACATCCATATCAAAAGACGAGCCGAAAAGACCTGTCCTTGCAGTACCGCTAACCTGCCCGCCTGACGCCTCTCCCTCAAGGTCTATCCTCAAGCCGCTGAAAAGCCCTATCGGGTTCAACCCGGCCTTGAGCGAATCCATGCGGAGCATCTCTTTGCCGGCCGCGTCAAAAACCTTCAGCCCCTCAAACCTGAAAGCCAATGGAAACGCAGTCGCGAAAGACGCGCTTTCGACCCTGAAGCCGCTCCTATCCCTTATGGTCTCAGAAAGCCAGGACTCGTACAGGTGTGCCGGAATGAGATGAAAAAGCGTGAGGCTGAATATTATGAGGCCCGCTACCGTTAGGACCGACGCGACAGCTAGCTTTTTAATGAAACCCGTGCCCGCCCTGCCAGATGATTTTTTTCTTTCCAAGCCGCTCCCCTGCCCCTTTATAAAAACCAGAAAACCTTTATAAGCCAACAGTTTACAAGAACGCAGGAACTTAGTCAAGGAAAGCCCGTTGACGCCGGTTTTTAACAGAGTGCTGGAGAACACTTTATGGGGGAAACTTTCTGTAGAAAGGTTTCCCCCTT
>JACPGA010000082.1 GCA_016182705.1 Deltaproteobacteria bacterium | reverse complement strand
TGGTCTTGCCGTTGGTGCCGGTTATGCCTAAAAGAACGAGTTTTTTTGAAGGCTCGCCGCAAATGAGGTCGGAGGCCCTTGCCACGGCCTCCCTGATATCCGGGACTATGACCTGGGTAACCGTTATGGAAGGTGTCTGCTTTTCCGCGAGTACGCAGACGGCCCCGGCCGCCACGGCGGCAGGGATGTACGCATGTCCGTCGACGTGCTCGCCTGGCATGGCCGCGAAAAGGGTCCCGGAAGGGGAGCTTGAAACCGCGCGCGAATCTGTTGTGATTCCGGTTATATCTATATCAAGGCTTCCTAAGACCTGGCAGTCAAGGAAAGGCACGATATCGCTTAACTTCATGTTGCCTCACGAAACTTGAGCAAAGCCCGCTTCCCGGCCACAGGCCGATTGGGCTTCAACTCGACATTTTCTCACAGAAGGGGAGTCTTTTTCAAACCCTTCTTACTGGAACTCGACTACGACCGGCCCCTTTTCGGGTATTGAGGCGCCGGGGAAGGGGGCCTGGGCCACCGCCCTGCCGCTGCCCTTTATCTCCACGTCAAAGGCCCTCTCTTTGGCAATCCTCAGGACCATTCTCACTGATTTCCCGTGGAAATCCGGCACTGCCATGGGCCTCACCTCGCCGTTGTCAAGGGGCTGCTCCTCGTCCACGGCTGCCTCAATTGCCGCGCCGTCCTCTTCCATCTCCATCTTCGGGGCGGTCGAATTAGCCTTGAAGACCCCGAGATAGGCCAGGGACTCTTCGGCTATCTCTTTGAAAACAGGCCCGGAGACCGAACCACCATAATACTCCCCTTTAGGTTCGTCTACCGTGACAAGAATCGCAAGCTTCGGGTCTTTCGCGGGCACAAACCCGACAAAAGAGGCTACATAAGCGCCGCGCGCATAGCCGCCGTTCTTGAAATCAGGTTTCTGGGCCGTCCCGGTCTTTCCGGCGACTTCGAAATCCGCTATGGCCGCCTTTGTTCCGGTTCCGCCCTCTTCGGTTACGCCCACGAGCATCTCGGAGAGCGTTCTTGCGGTCTCCTCTGATATTACCCTTCTGGCGATAACCGGGTGGGATTCAGTCACCACATGACCGCTCGGGTCCTTGACTGACCTTACGACGTACGGCTTCATCATGAAGCCGCCGTTCGCTATGGCCGACACGGCCGTTATGAGCTGGACGCCCGAGACCGACACTCCCTGGCCGAAAGAGACCGTGTGAAGGGTTACTCCGGACCATTTGTTATAGTGGCGGAGCGACCCTGTTCCCTCTCCGGGCAGGTCTATGCCGGTCTTTGAGCCAAAGCCAAAGGCCTTCATGTACCTGTAGAGCTGGACCTTGCCGAGCTTCTCGCCGATTTTCGCCGAACAGATATTGCTCGAGTACTTTATTATGTGGGGTACGTCCAGCCAGCCGTATTTTTCGTGGTCATGGAACACCCTGTCAGCGACCCTGTAATTGCCGTTCTCGCAGAAAAAGCGGCTCGATGGCTTCACGAGCCCCTCGTCGAGCGCCGCCGCTATGAGAAAGAGCTTGAAAGTGGAGCCCGGCTCGTAAACGTCGGTAACGGCCCGGTTCTTCCAATGGCCCACATCAAACCGGCCCACTTCATTAGGGTCGAAGGAGGGCTGGTTTGCCATTGCCAGTATCTCGCCTGTGGCCGGGTCCATCACTATGGCTGTCCCGCCCACGGCATTGTACTTATCAACAGCTTTCTTCAGGGCCTTTTCAGCAACGTACTGGATGGTCTTGTCTATGGTGAGCTCGACCTCCATGCCTTCGAGCGGCACGGCCTTGTCAAGGTCCTGGTAGACGAGCGTCCTGCCCATGGCGTCCTTCTCGCCCATGAACCTGGCGGAAGAGCCCTTGAGCATCGAATCGTAGTACCTTTCTATTCCTTCGAGGCCGTTAGCGTCAAGGCCGGTGAAGCCGATTATGTTGGAGGCGAGCTGGCGGTTGGGGTAATACCTCCTGCTCTCCTTCATGATGCCGATGCCGTCGAGTTCCTTTACTATCTGCCTCTGCTCGTCCTTGAGGTCGACCTGGCGCTTGAGCCACACGAAACCGGCCTCTCCCCTGAGCTTTCTTTCAAGCTCAATGGAACTGACGCCGAGTATGGGCGAGAGCACCTTTGAAACCGTTCGGGGCGACTCTATCTTGTTCGGCTGGGCGAAAATCGAATCGACCTCGACGCTGACGGCCAGCTCCTTCAGGTTCCTGTCGAAGATGTCGCCCCTTTTCGACTGAAGGTTCAGCGTCTTCCTGTGCTGCTTCGTTGCCATTTTCTTGAGCTCGGGGCCCTTTATAATCTGCAGGTGGACCGCTCTGGCGAAGATGGCCGCGAAAAAGAAAAGGAAAAAGCCCATTACAATATAAACCCTGAGCTCCAGATATGACTTGGATTTGGATTTGGACTTTTTCCTCTGTTTCATCTAATAGTTACTATCTGCTCGCTTTTGGCGTTCATGAGACCGAGCTCGCCGGTCGCTATCTGCTCTATTCTTTCGGGGCTCTTGAGACGGAGGTAATCGAGCCTGAGCCTTTTGTTCTGCTCCATGAGAGAGGCCCTTGAGCTGTTCGCCCTGGATATCTCATAGCCCGCGTTCACGACCATGAGCCTGCTCCACAGGAAGGCGAATATGATGAGCACGGCGACCACGGAGACCAGCACCGAGAAGTAAAGGAAGTTCATATCCTTCACGTCTCTTCTGGTCCTCACGTCCTGTCCGGTGAGAACGCCCGGGAACTCCAGTTTCTTGCTTACTACCTCAGCCATACCAACCTCCTTGTCTTGAACAGCGCGGCAGACAATTTTAAAAATTCAAAAACCTTTAAAGCATCTCTATGGCCCTGAGCTTGGCGCTGCGGGACCTCGGGTTTATTTCAATCTCCTCAATGGAGGCCGTCACGGCCTTTCTCGTAAGGAGAAGCGCGGCGGGCTTTCTGCCGCATACACAAACCGGGAACTTCGGCGGGCATACGCAGCCTGTTGACCGCCCTCGACTCCCTGCTTGAGGCTCTCCAGCTCGTCGTTTACGGCTATGCGCAAAGCCTGAAAGACCTTTGTGGCAGGGTGTATGCGCTTGCCGTGGAACTTCCTGGGGATGGCGAAAAGCACGATGTCGACAAGCTCGCCCGTAGTCTCAATGGGCTTTCTTGCCCGGGCCGCTACTATTGCCCTCGCCACCCTCCTTGCGAAGGCCTCTTCGCCAAACTCTTTGAAGATGCGCGCGAGGTCTTGTTCATCCAGCGAGTTCACGAGCGAGGCGGCCGTTTGCACCTGTCTCGTGTCCATCCTCATGTCAAGGGGCGCGTCCATCCTGAAGCTGAAGCCCCGCTCGGCGCTGTCGAGCTGGTATGACGAGACTCCGCTGTCGAGTATCACTCCGTCCACCGGGAGCGCCCCAAGCCCTTCGACAACTTTTTTGATATTCCTGAAATCGTCTCTTACGAAGCTGACCCTGTCGCCGAAGGGTTTAAGAAACTCTCCGGCGGCTTTCAAGGCATCGATATCCCTGTCTATGCCTATGACCCTGTTGCCAGGATTGGCCTTGAGTATCTCTGCCGTATGGCCGCCGCCGCCCAGTGTGCCGTCGACGTATATGCCTTCTTTAGAACAGCCAAGAAGCCGGACAGACTCTTCCGGCATGACAGACAGATGGCTGAAACCCATCGGTTAAAGCCCCAGCCGCTCAAGGTTATCGACGATATCCTCCTGGGAAGCCGCTTTTTCAGCCTCGTCCCAACGCTGCTTGCTCCATATTTCCATGTGCCTGAAAGCGCCTATGAGGACCACTTCCTTTTCCAGCTGCGCGTAGTCCCTGAGAGTCTGCGGAAGGAGTATCCTTCCGAGCCTGTCTATCGCGCAGTCTGTCGCGCTGGAATAGAAAAACCTGAGGAATGCCCTGGTGTCCTTCTTGAACTCGGGGAGAGCCGCTATCTTGTCTTCGAGCTTTTGCCATTCGGCGAAAGGATAGGCGATAAGGCAGTTGTCATAGTTGGTCACGACAAGGCGCGCGTCATACCTCTCGGCCAGGGTGTCCCTGAACCTTGAAGGGATGCTGAGCCTTCCCTTGCCGTCTATGAGGTGCTCGTATCTGCCTTTGAACATCGGGTTATTAACAGTTTATCCACTTCGGGCCCGGAGCCGTATCTCTCCGGTTTTTCGGGGTTTTATACCCCTGTCATTCCACTTTTGAACAGCTGAATACCACTTTGTACCACTTTATACCACTCGATGGGCTAACTATATTCCTGTACTATTTTTTTGTCAAGAAAAATGTAAATAGATAATGAGCTAAAAATCAAAAGGAAATCAGCCCATTGCGCCATACTTTTTCAACCTGTTGTGGAAGGTCCGGGCAGATATGCTATTAGTGGGAATGAAAGAGGCAAGACAATGGAAAAAGCAGGATTGACGGACAAGACGGAAGACAGTGACTGGAATCTGACGAGAGATTTTTGACACACTTGTCTGAACGCAAGCGCGTTGAGTAAAGACAGGACTTTCCTGGTGGACAAGACGGTGAGGCAGTTGAAACCCGCAGCGGAAAACCGATGGGAGTTTCGAAACAACATAAAATTCTGATTAATTTTGTTTCGCTGTCATTGCGAGGAGCGAAGCGACAACAATCTCTAAGCTCTTATTCTCCTGAAAGACGAGATTGCTTCGCTGTGCTCGCAATGACAAATATGCGTC
>JACPGA010000081.1 GCA_016182705.1 Deltaproteobacteria bacterium | reverse complement strand
GGTTCGACGTCGTTGAGCGGGTGTATGGCAAAGGCGACGTCTTTCAAGAGTTCGACTTCGACGCCGCCGAGCCCGGTCATTATAAGCGGGCCGAAAAGCGGGTCAAGCGACATGCCGACTATCATCTCCTGGCCGCCCTTTATCATGGGCTGGATTATGACACCCTGCATCTCATCGAGCTTTCCAGCCTCTTCGACTTTAAGCTTTATGTTGTTGAAGGCGCGCCTGACTTCGTCCACATCGCGCAGGTTCACGGCTATGCCGCCTATGTCGCTCTTGTGGACTATCCTCTCAGAGCGGACTTTCATGACAACCGGGAAACCGGCTTTTTCGGCCATGTCCGCCGCCTCGTCAGGGGTTGTGGCAACGAGCGTTTCGGCAATGGGTATGCCGTAGGACCTCAACAGCGACAGGGCAGCTTCCGGCATCATCCAGCCTCTCGCGAATGGGACGCCTTCCGGGAATACGGTTTTTCTAATCCCTTCCGTGTCTATGCCCTGGAGCTTTACCGGCGAGCCTTCAACGCGGTTTTTATATTGCGCGTAGCTGTAGGACAGGGACAGGGCCTGGACAGCGTCTTCCGGGAAGACGAAGGGCCGTATGTTCGAGTCCTTCCGTATGCCTTCCATCGCGACCTGCGACATCAGTGCTGATCGGGCTTTATTACCAAGGCCAGCCGCTGATTGGCGTGATGGATCAGCCCTATCTCGACGAGCGCTTTCGCGGCTGGATGACTCCAGAGTCTTCGAGCGCAAACGTCACAATGCGCGGGCAAACGCGGGCGCTGAAAACACGGACCTGTGCAGACTTGAGCGAAGCCATTCTCTCCACCACCGACCCTTATCTCTTTCCCGGCGGCGAAGCCGAAGCCTTCGCACGCGTCAGCGGCCAGTACGCCCGGGCCTCCGGCGTTCGTGAGTATTGCCACGCGCGGCCCCCTTGGAAGGGGCTGGCTCGTCAACACCTGACAGGCGTTGAACATCTCTTCTATGGTCGTGACCCTTATGACGCCAGCCTGCCTGAAAAGCGCGTCCACGGCAACATCAGAGGCCGCAAGAGCCCCTGTGTGAGAGGTCGCCGCCCTCGCGCCCACGAGCGAACGGCCAGCTTTTACCGCGATTATCGGTTTCTTGTGGGCTATCCTCTTGGCTATGCGGCCGAAGTTGCGCGGGTTGCCGAAAGACTCCTGATACAGGACGATAACATCCGTGTTCTTGTCGTCCTCCCAGAACTCGAGGAGGTCATCGGTTGCTATGTCTATCCTGTTCCCGTAGCTCACGAATGTGGCTATGCCCAGGTCTATTGATTTGGCGTGGTCGAGAAGGGCCAGGCCAAGCGCCCCGCTCTGCGAGCCGATGGACAGGTTTCCGGCAGGCGCGATGACAGGGGAGAAAGTCGCGTTGAGGCGCACATCAGGGCTGTTGTTCAGGACCCCAAGGCAGTTCGGTCCGACGACCCTCATGCCATAAGAGAGTATCTTTTCACGGAGCCTCCTTTCCCGCTCCCTGCCCTCCGGGCCGGACTCGCCAAATCCGGCAGAGATGACGACAAGCGTCCCTATGCCTTTTTCAGCGCACTGGTCGACCACCTCGAAGACGCCTTCTGCAGGGACAACGATGACAGCCAGGTCTATGTCAACCGGAACATCTACCACGGTCTTGTAGCACAGGACTCCGGCAATTGAATCGGTCTTCGGGTTTACCGGGAAGACGACCCCCTTGAACCCGTCCCTCAGCATGTTCCTGAAAAGGGCCCCGCCTACGCTCTCCGGGCTTCTTGAGGCCCCGATTATGGCGACCCTCTTCGGGTTAAAGAGTTTTCTTACGCCTTCGCTCCTTGCGATGTGCTCCCTGTAAGCCTGCCTCCGGGAGTACTCTTCCTGGTCTTTCAGGTCGATTGATATGTGCCAGACGCCGTCTGTCATGGTCTTGCCGAGCCTGAAGCCGCTTTCGTCGAAGACCTCCATCATGCGGATGTTCTCATCGAGCACCTGGGCCTTGAAAACGGCAATGTTATTGGCAACGGCGGCCCTGGCAAGCTCTTCCAGGAGAAGCGTACCTATGCCGTGGAGCTGTATGTTGTCCTGGACCGTGAAAGCGACCTCAGCGGTCTTCTTGTCAGGCAAAGCGTCCCACCTTGCCACGGCTACTATCTGCTCTTTTTCAGCCTCGCCTATGGCGGCTACATAGGCGTATCTTTCAGGCGGCGTCACCTCTGTGAAGTACTTGAGTTCCTGGTCCGTTATATGCTCTTTGGCGTACTGGAAGCGCAGGTATCTTGTCCTCGGGCTCAGCTTGTAGAAGAAGTCCTTGAGCTTATCCTTGTCGTCCGGCCTTATGGGGCGGAGCTTCAGGCTCTGCCCGTTCCGGAGGATAACCTCTATGCTCTCCGGCTCCTCAGGTTTTTCTATCCGTTTTTCGACAGCCATCGCGCACCTCTTAAATTTGGTAATTTTATTATGGTCGTTTATTCCAGGCTGCTTCTAAAAATTAGATATTTTTTCTGAAGTCAAGGAAGGGTGGAAATAAAAAGCGGAGCATATATGAGAATATGTGAGCACTTTTATTTCCGCCCTGACGCAGAGGTCAGGAAAAAGAGCAATTTTTAGAAGTAGCCTTGATTATATTAGATTTTTCCCCATATTGGCTGAAAATGCAACCGGCTGGAGTCCCTTGCCTTGAAATGCCTTTGATATACGGCCATAGT
>JACPGA010000079.1:450-3048 GCA_016182705.1 Deltaproteobacteria bacterium | reverse complement strand
TCACCCTCCCCTCAGTCCCCTCCCATCAAGGGAGGGGAAGTCAAAGACAGATAGATGACCTGAGGCCGAGCCTAAGCCTGCGCGAGCTGCGGCGCATGCGTACTCTTTACGCTCTCGATGACCTCGCCTATGGCCTGATCGATGCTTGTGCGGGGGTCGTATCCAAGAAGCCGCCTGGCCCTTGTTATGTCGGCGCCCGAGTCCTTCGGCTCGCCGAGCGGCAAAGGGGCGCGCACCGGCTCGAGGCCCGCTCCAAACTTGTTCAGGAGGAGCGCGGCTATATCGTTTACGCTCGTCCCCCTGCCTGTCCCTACGTTTATGATTGCCCCGTCAAGTGGCCTTGTCATGGCAAGGATGTTCGCCTCGGCAACATCGCCGACGTAAACAAAGTCCCGCACCTGCTCCCCCGTGCCGAAGACCAACGGCGGGCGGCCCTGAAGCAGGCTGTTTATGAATATGGTTATGACGCCGACATAAGGCGTCAATGTCTGACCCGGGCCGTATGTGTTGAAGTACCTCAGGACGACACTCTCGAAACCATAATACCTGGACAGCTGTCTTACGTACATCTCAGCCGCGAGCTTTCCCGCACCGTAGGGCGAGATGGGCTCAAGCACTCCCTCTTCCGTCACCGGAAGGCGCGCCCTGTCCCCGTAAACAGCCATCGAGGAAGCGAAGATGAACTTCTTTATTCCGGCCTTGCCTGCCTCGCGCAGGACATTGACCGTGCCGAGGACGTTCGTCTCGGTATCTCCGAAGATATCGTCGAACGAGTTCCTTATGCTGACCCTCGCGGCGTTATGAAAGACTATATCCACGCCGTCCAGGGCCTTTTTAAGCCCATTTCTGTCGAGTATGCTCGCCTGGTGAAACTCGACACCTGAAGTCAGGTTTCCGGCCTTTCCCATGGAAAGGTCGTCGATGACAGCAACTTCAATTCCAAGCGCCTTGAGCCTTCTGGCGATATGCGAGCCGATAAACCCGGCGCCCCCTGTCACAAGGGCTTTTTTATATTGCTGCGACATCGGCCCCACCTCCTATTGAAGCGCTCGATGAGACGATGGACCTCCTGATGTCGCCGCCCGACCCGATGCGCGCACCAGACAATATGACCGAATCGCTTATCCTTATCGGGGCAGATATCTTCACGTCATTTCCTATGACCGAGTTCACGACCTCGGTCCCCTTTGGCAGGGTCACGTTCTCGCCTATGACGTTTTTCATGTACAGGTGCTTCAACGCCTTCAGGTTGCACTCAAGGAGGTCTTCAGGGACCGTGACGTTCATGTCCCACTCGACTATCTCGGAGGTATGCACCTTGAAGCCGTCCTCAATGAGTATCTGTATGGAGTTGGTTATCTCGTACTCGTCGCGAAGCGCCGTCCGGGGCGTGCGTCTTATGGCGTCGAAAATGGGCAGGTCGAAAAGGTATATGCCGCAGCCCTTGAGTTTGTTGATGGTGTATCTCGGTTTTTCTATGACCTTCTTGACGAGGCCGCCGCGTCCGAGCTGTATGGCGAAGTTGCGCTTTATGAACTCGGGGTTCTCCTCTTTTTTCACGACGAGCACGACAGAGCCCTTTTTATTATGGAAGGTGTCCACGACCTCTCCGAGGTCCCTGTGTATGGTGAATATGTCGCCGAGAAAAAGGAGGAACGGGCCGTCAACGTGCCTCTCAAGCTGGCCCACGGCGTGCGCTATGCCTAACGCTTTTTCCTGCTCGATGTACTTTATCTTGAAGCCCCAGGCAGAGCCG
This sequence comes from Deltaproteobacteria bacterium, assembly GCA_016182705.1. GTDB lineage: Bacteria > Desulfobacterota > GWC2-55-46 > GWC2-55-46 > GWC2-55-46 > GWA2-54-12. Next base: position 1,292 of record JACPGA010000079.1, on the reverse strand, counting down.
TCCCCGAAGTAGTCCATTATCTTTTCTTTCAAATACCCTACGACTATTATGAAATCCCTGATGCCCGCCGACGCCATCGCTTCCAGCTGGTACTGCATTATCGGCTTGTTGCACACGGGCAGCAGCGGCTTTGGCGTCTCGAAGCTCAGAGGTTTTATCCTCGACCCGAGCCCCGCCGAAAGGACCACGCCTGTAACGTCTCGCTTTTTAGACATGACTTCACCTCATATTGGGGTCCGGCTTCCCCCAAAGGCATGGGCGAGGTGAATTTTCAAAGGTGAGCCAAAGGAGGCCTGACCGGCCGTTTATTCCTTGTACGCGAAAGCCTGATAAAAAAATATCAGGCAAAAGCCAAGCTCTTCAAAGGACGAAGAATCAAGTAGAGTGGAAATTGGTCACTGATGGGATTTCATGATGAGCCGCGCCTCTTTAATGGTTCTGTGAGGCGCAGAAAGCGGCCTTTTGAAAGGCCTGAGGATACTTGCTTATTATACTTGACCAAGCCTGCCAGCGGCAAGGTATCGCCAAGGCTTGAAGCCGCCGCGAGTTGAAAAACCCGCGCGCCTTGCTTCATCAGGCAGGAACGGCTGCCGTGTTTATACGCGAGCTGAAATACTCGATAGACCTCAGGAGCCCGTCTTCAAGGCCTACAAGCGGCCTCCACCCGAGCGATTCTTTCGCGATTGATATATCAGGCTTCCTCTGTACAGGATCGTCCTGCGGCAGCGGATTGTATATTATTTTCGAGTTGCTTCCAGTGAGCTTTTTGACCATGCTGGCCAGCTCAAGGACAGTAAATTCGCCGGGGTTGCCAAGGTTAACCGGGCCGACCAGCTCTTCGT
>JACPGA010000079.1:0-406 GCA_016182705.1 Deltaproteobacteria bacterium | reverse complement strand
GCCGTCGCCGTAGACTGTCATGTCGTTGCCGCGCAGAGCCTGGACTATGAAGTTGCTCACGACCCTACCGTCATTCTCAAGCATCCTCGGCCCGTAGGTGTTGAATATCCTCACCACGCGGATGTCGACGCCGTTCTGCCTGTGGTAGGCGAACATCAACGCCTCGGCGCACCTCTTGCCCTCGTCGTAGCAGGCTCTCGTGCCTATGGGGTTCGCGTTCCCCCAGTAGGTCTCGGGCTGCGGGTGCACCTTCGGGTCTCCGTAAACCTCTGAGGTGGACGCCTGAAGAATGCGCGCCCTCACCCTTTTGGCAAGCCCGAGCATATTAAGCGTTCCCATTATGTTGGTCTTTATGGTCTTGACAGGGTTGAACTGGTAATGCAAGGGAGACGCCGGGCACGCGAGG
>JACPGA010000080.1 GCA_016182705.1 Deltaproteobacteria bacterium | reverse complement strand
AAAGGACGAGCCCGGCCGGAAAGCTCAGGAACATGAAGGTGAACACGACCGGCATGAGCATCATTATCTTCTGCTGGGCAGGGTCTACCGAAGTCGGCGTCATCTTCTGCTGGAGGAACATCGTCGCGCCCATGAGAATAGGCGTTATGTAATACGGGTCCTTGGCCGACAGGTCGGTTATCCAGAGGAAGAAGGGCGCGTGGCGCAGCTCTATGGCCACATAAAGTACTTCATACAGGGCGATAAACACCGGTATCTGAAGGACCATCGGCAGGCACCCTCCAACCGGGTTTATCTTGTGGCGCTTGTAGAGCTCCATGAGCTCCTTGTTCATCTTTTCCTTGTCGTTCTTGTACTTTTCCTTTACGGCCGCCATCTGGGGCTGCATCTTCTGCATGTCCCTCATTGACTGGAGGCTTTTTTTCGTAAGCGGGTAGAACAGAATCTTTATTATGACGGTGAGGACGATTATGGCTATTCCATAATTGCCGAGATACTTGTCAAAGAAGTTCAGCACCACGAGGAAGGGCTTGGCCATCCAGTCAAACCAGCCGAACTCTATAGCTTCTTCAAGGCTGGCTTTCTGCCCAAGCAGGGTATCGTATTCCTTGGGGCCCAGGAACGTGTTCAGGGCTACCTTAACCGACCCTCCCGGGGCAAGGTTCACCGGGAACTGAAGCGTAGCCCTGGAAGAGCCCACGCCAGGGACTTCGGTTATCCAGGAGAACTGCGCGTCGGTTATGGGGATGATGGCGGCAAGGAAGTACTTGTCCTCGAGGCCGAGCCACTTGAGCTTGCTGTTTCCTGAAAGAGTCCTTTCGTCCTCATCCTGCCTTACAAGCTTGTCATTGTACTTTACAATAGGGCCCTGGTGATAGCCGGTATCGTCTTTGCCTGAAACAGGGGCGTTGATGATCATGTCAGACCTGACCGAGGCCGCGGTCTGGGTTGAGTTCTGCGCCTTGATCTCGGTATTTATGAAGTAGGTATCAGCCGAGAAGGTGAACTTCTTTTCAATCGTGAGCCCGTTTGAAAGCGTGCCGGTGTATGTAAGTTCGCCCTTGGCGGCTTCGTCAAGTTTCAGGGAAGCGCTCGAAGGAGTAAAGAGCGGTGTTTCGATTACGCCGTTGAGGTCAAACTGGCTCCTGAACGAGTTCTGAACGGCGACCTTCTGGGCGGCGTTCACGACTTTCGGGTTATTCATGTCCTGATGATAGTTTTTAAGCTCAAGGCTCTTTATAGCGCCTCCGGCATTTGAAAAGACGGCCTTGTACAGCGGCGTCTCAACTGTCGTGAGCTCTTCTGCTACGGGTTTTTCAGGCTGTGGCTGGGCTGCCGGGGCTGCTCCAGGAAGGCCCTGCTGCGCTGCCGGCGCTGTTTCAGCGACCTTTTCGACCGGGGCCGGCTGCTGGGGGTAATACCAGTGCCAGTGAAAAGACTCGGGCACCGGGTCGATGCCGCCCTCGTGGTATGGATGGCACTTCAAAAGCCTCCTGAGCGCGAGATAACTCCCGCGAAAGGCACCGTGTGACTCGATAGAGGCGCGGGCGTAATCTGAACAGCTCGGATAAAATCTGCAGGACGGCGGCAGGACCGGTGAGATAAAGGTCTTATAGAAAGAAATCAGCAGGATGAAAGATTTCTTAATCACTTGCCTGCCCTCGCGGACCCGAGAACGCTTCCAAGCTCGTTGGAGACGTCATTTAGCCCCTTTATATGCGTAAGTGACTTTACCGTGATGAGCACATCGGCGGACTCGGGGAATTGGGCCTTGTTAAGCCTGAAAAATTCCCGGAGAAGCCTTTTGACCCTGTTTCTTTTCACGGCATTGCCAGTCTTTGAGCTGACCGCGAGGCCGAGTCTTGTCCTACCGAGCCCGTTCGGGAGCACATAAAGGGTAAAACCCCTGGAGTTGAGCCTCTTGCCTGCCCTTCTTACCCTGGCAAACTCTTCAGGCGTTAAAAGCCTGTCTTCCTTTGAAAAGGAAAAATCTTTTGTCCCGGGCGTTTTCATGAAGGGCAGGTGCCTGGCCCTCTTACTTGTTCGTGCTGATGGTCACGGAAAGGCGCTTTCTGCCCTTTGCCCTTCTCCTGTTGATAACGGCCCTTCCGGACTTGGTGGCCATTCTTACGAGGAAACCGTGGGTCCTCAATCTTCTTTTCTTGCTGGGCTGGAATGTTCTTTTCGGCATGGCTTTTCCTATAACTCCTGTTTTTTTCTTTAAGGCTATTTTTAAAAATTGCTCTTTTTCCTGACCTCTGTGTCAGGGCGTAAATAAAAATGCTCACATATTACTTCATATATGCAGCGCTTTTTATTTCCACCCTTCCTTGACTTCAGAAAAAATATCTAATTTTTAAAGACAACCTTGATTATGATTGCGTTGCGCGAGTCCTTTAGAAATAAATAGAACCCCTGGTCAAACCACTATTTAGACACAGGGGCCCGATAAATGTCAATATTTTTTATGTCTTTGGCCTGGCTCAGAGCCTCATGGGCATTATTATGTAAGTATAGTCTTCGCCATTAACAGCCCTCAGAACTCCGGGGCTCAACGGGTCTTTAAGAGAGATCCTGACCTTCTCGTCGCTCAACGCTTCGAGCATGTCAATGAAGTACCTGGCGTTGAATGCTATGTCGATCTCACCGAACGGGTACTCCACGTCAACCTCTTCTGTGGCCTCTCCTAGATCCGGGCTTGAAGATGTAAGGACGAGCTTGGAGTTCAGGAAGTTGAACTTCACGCCTTTGATCTTGTCGGTTGAAAGAAGAGAGACCCTTTTAAGGGAAGAAAGAAGATCTCCCCTTACGGCTATGGCGTCCTTGTCGTTTTCTTTCGGGATGACCCTTGAATAATCAGGGAACTCCCCTTCAAGAAGCCTTATTATTATGACCGTATTGTCCCTTTTTATTACGGCGTTCTTCTGGTTTATGCCTAAAAGGAAAGTACCTTCCTTTTCGTCCAGTATTTTTTTCATCTCCATGACGCCTTTCCTGGGAAGAAGCACGCCTTCCTTGCTCCCTTCCTTGCTACCGGCGTCTATCGAGATGCCCTCCCTTGATATAAGGGCGAGCCTGTGTCCGTCTGTAGCGACCATCCTGACGTGTCCGCCGCCGCTTTCAAGGAGAAAGCCGTTTATGTTGTACCTGGTCTCGTCGGTCGATACGGCGAAAGATGTTTTTTCTATCATGTCCCTGAAGATTTCCGAATCGAGTTCCTTCATGGAGCTTTCATCTATGGCCGGGAATACCGGAAAATCTTTCGAAGGCAGGCCCATGATATTGAACCTTGCCTTTCCGGCCTTCAGGGTTACCTTGTCATCCTTGCCTGAAGATACGTCTATGGTGTCTCCGGGAAGCTCTTTGGCTATCTCGAAGAGTTTTCTCGCGTTTACGGTTACAGAACTTTCTTCAGTTACCTTTGCGGGAGAAGAGTCCTTTATGAAAACCTCAAGGTCGGTTGCCATAATGGTTATTTTTCCGTCAGAGGCGTCAAGGAGGACATTGGCGAGAATGGGCATCGTATTTCTTTTTTCTACTATGCCCTGGATCCTCTGAAGGACCTTTATGAAATCTGCCTTTGCGATTGTGAACTTCATCTCCCTCTTCTCCTCTGCTTTATTTAAAAGAAGTAGTAGCCAGTAGTAGGCACTGTTGATATGTTGATAAGCCTTCAAGCGCCCGTATCGGTTCGCTTTCAGTGCCCTGCTGCGTGTTGATAAGCGCGTGTTGTTTTCAACACTTTACCCGCGGGCTTATTTCTATCCACAACCCGGCCCGTGATATCCACTTTCCAGGAGGCTCTTTAACACCTTATTCACAAAACCTGCTCCCGGTTGTTGGTAACCGGTTCAAGTGCCCGGCTTTTCAGTTCAATCCCAGGTTCTGCCTGAGCGAGCGCATGGCCTGTCTGATTTCCGGGTCATCGTTCAATTCACGCTCTATTTTACGGCAGGCGTGAATGGCGGTGGAGTGGTCCTTGCCCCCGAACGAGGAGCCTATCTCCGGATAAGAGAAGCCCCCGAACTCCCTTGCCATGTACATTGCCACCTGGCGCGGCAGGGCGATATTCCTGTGACGTTTTTTGCTTTTGAGGTCCGAGAACTTTATATCATAATATGACGAAACCGCCTTCTGTATCTCGTCGATGGTAAGGACTTTGTCCTCTTTTTCCTTTATAAGGTTCTTCAACGCGTCTTTGGCCATTCCAAGGTCTATATCCCTGCTTGTGAGGCTGGAGACCGCAATGACCCTGTTAAGAAAGCCCTCGAGCTCCCTTACGTTCGACCCGCTCACTTCAGCCAGAAGGCCTGCGACGTCGTCAGGGAGCTTTATTCCCTCGACCTTGGCTTTTTTGCGGAGAATGGCGATCTTGGTCTCAGTGTCCGGGGGCTGTATGTCAGCCACGAGGCCCCATTCAAAACGGGAGCGGAGCCTCTCTTCAAGCCCGTTCAGGTCCTTGGGGAACTTATCCGAGGTGACGACTATCTGCTTGTGGTTTTCGTACAGGGTGTTGAAGGTATGGAAGAACTCTTCCTGGGTGCCTTCCTTGCCTGCCCAGAACTGTATGTCGTCTATGAGGAGGACGTCGACGTTCCTGAACTTGCTCCTGAACTCGCTCATCTTCTGGCGGCTCACGAAGTTTATGAAGTCGTTGACGAACCTCTCAGAGGTGTAATAGCAGACCTTGGCAGCAGGGTTGTTCTGGAGGACCCTGTGGCCTATGGCCTGCAGCAGGTGCGTTTTACCGAGGCCGACACAGCCGTATATGAAAAGCGGGTTATATTTGCTGCCGGGGTTGTTGGCGGCCGCCGAACAGGCCGCGTGCGCGAACTCGTTGGCCTTGCCCACGACAAAGTTCTCAAAGGTGTACTTGGGGCTCAGGTTCAAGCTGGCTGCTTTTGGAGCTTTTCCAGCGGCGCTCTCTTTTTCCTTCTCTTTTTCCTTTTTCCTCGGAGCGGGGGCCGTCTGTGGGGCTTCGTCGTTCACCCTCCAGACAAGGTTTAGCTCTTTTCTTGAGACGACCCTTAATACCTCTTCAATGAGGGGCAGGTAATGCTCCCTGATCCATTCGAGGAAAAAACGGTTTGGAACCTCAAGCTCAAGGGCGTCCGCGCTTCCGCCAACTACCTTGATCGGCCCGAACCAGGTCGCAAGGTGCTGAGGGCTCACATGTGCAGCCACGCCGTCAAGGCAATTTTTCCAGAGAGATGAGGAGTCCATTAAACACCAGGGCGCCGACAGCGCAAAAAGGGAAAGGTATTGAATAAAAATTCCAGGGCAGAATATTGCCTCTGGAAGTTATTCACAGGGTTATACACAGATGTTGATAACTGCGGGCCTTTTTGTAGGGAGCCACTTTACCAGAGTGAATTTAGGATTTCAAGGGTTTTGATTCGAAAAGATGAAGAAATTTATTTCAAATTAAAATGTAAATCAAATCAAGCTGTTACATGAAGAGAGTTGCGGGAAAAAAATGTCTGGATAAGCAAAAAAAGTGCTTGACGGGTTCTGCGGGAAGTACCGGAAGTTGCGGTTCTGGTTCTGTGCGGCCGATTAAAGCCTTGAGAAAACCGGGCCGGTTGACGCCGGGGATAGCATTGTCATTCTGAAGGCAAAAAGCTTCACTTACGGGTACAGCCCTCTTACAGATACGGCATCTGCCACGCGCTTGACGCCCAGGACCATCGCAGCAGTCCTCATGTCGATCTTCTTTTCCTGAGAGATTGAAAGGACTTCGCGGAAAGCCTTCCTCATTATGGTATTCAGGCGCGAGTCCACTTCTGCTTCGTCCCAGAAAAACCTCTGCAGATCCTGGACCCATTCGAAGTAGGAGACGACCACCCCCCCGGCGTTGGCCAGTATGTCAGGGATGATGAAGACCCCTTTGCCGGTGAGTATGTCATTCGCCTCTATGGTCAGGGGGTTGTTCGCGCCTTCGGCGATTATCTTCGTGTTTACCCGCCCGGCGTGGCCACTGTGTATCTGCCCTTCGAGGGCTGCCGGTATGAGCAGGTCGGATTCGATAGAGATGAGCTCGTCTACGGTAAGGTTGTCAGCTTCGCGGTAGCCCTGCACCGTGTCCATCTGTTTCTTGTGCCTTGCCACGTCTTCAATATCGAGGCCCTGCGGGTTGTATATGGCGCCTTTCGAGTCGGCAACGCCTATTATCTTCGCCCCTGCCCTGGAGAGTATATCAGCCGCGTGAAAGCCGACCTTGCCGAAGCCCAGTACTGTTACCGCAAGCCCCTCAACCGGCATGCCCAGGTGCTTGAGCGCCTCCATCACGGTAGTCACGAGGCCTGAAGAGGTCGCTCTGTTCCTCCCCTGGGAGCCGCCTATGCTCACGGGCTTTCCGGTCACCACGCCCGGCACTGAGTGGCCCTTCATCATGGAATAAGTGTCCATCATCCATGCCATGACCTGCTCGTCGGTATAGACGTCCGGGGCGGGTATGTCTGATTCAGGCCCGATTATGATGCCTATCTCGTAGGTGTACCTTCTGGTAAGCCTCTTTATCTCGTCCCTCGACATTATCGTGGGGTCGCAGGCAACGCCGCCCTTGGCCCCTCCAAAGGGCAGGTCAACGACCCCGCATTTCCAGGTCATGAGGGCTGCCAGTGCTGTTATTTCGTCAAGGTTGACCTTGGGGTGATATCTTACGCCGCCTTTGGCAGGCCCCCTGGCAAAATCGTACTGGACCCTGTAGCCCGTAAAAAAGCTCACGGTGCCGTTGTCCATCTGCACAGGTACGGAGACGATGAGCGAGCGCCTTGGAGTGCGAAGCCGTTCATAAATAGCGGCTGGCAGGTTCAAGTGCCTGTTCGCGTTCTCCAGGTTTGTAAGGACCTCCTGAAAAAAACCATTTTCCGGGGCCATGTCATCTCCTTGGAAGGGGATAGGGTGGAACTTGAAAGACTGTCTTTCATTCAGAGCGTAGTCACGCCAGGGTGATAAAAACCAAAAAAAGAGCTTTTCGTCGCCTTCGGCTCCTCAAAAGGCAGTTTCAGGGCTTTTCAGCGCTATGTTAAATAGACCCTTCCGGGCTTCCCATGTCAAGAGAGCCGTCAAGAGGCGCGCCTTTGTCAGTCTCCCCGGGCTGCAAGGGGGCAGGTTCAGCCGGTTGTACCGGAGGGGATATGGCCTCCTCGCTGACTCTCGGCTGACCGAACCAGTACGTTCCAATGAGCGAGCCTGCTACCAGTCCGGCCACTATCATGAGTATTACCCAGAAAACAAGACGGAGCATCGATTTTTTTACCGGAGGCTCTTCCCTGTAAGATATGGTAGGTTCGCCAGCCGCGTGCGCCGGGGTATTTATATGTTCTCCATTAGAAACATGAGATGGCGCGCTCGCCGCAGGTTTGTTCTCATCTTCCCATTTATCGGAAACCGCTTGTTCAGGTACATTTTCCAATTCCGGCAGCTCTTCGTGAACGGGCGCCTCTGGCCCTGCTTCTTCCCGCGCCTGTTGCTCATACGAAGACACAAAGACCTCTTCAGCAGGGGCTTCAGCGTTTTTTTCTTCAAATTTTTCTTCTACTGACGTCTGTTCCTGTGGCGCGGCGGCCTCAGCCATGAGGTCGTCAAAGGCCTTTTGCATGTGGGCCGCGGCTTCCCGCCTTATGGCCCCTGGGTTGCCCTTGGCCGCCTCGAATATCTCCTGGGCTTCTTCAATGCCGATTGCAAAAGAGGGCTGCCCGGGCTTCCGGCGCCTGCCGGCCTTTGAGAGCATCGAGTCAATGAGCGCGGCAGTCTCTTCCTTTGAAAGGTCAGAGAGGGTTATTCTCGAGGAGAGCTTTTCGCCAAGCTCCTGGAATTCCGGAGTCTTGAGCTTCTCGGCGAGCGATGGCTCGCCTGAAAGGAGTAGCTGGACAGCCTTGAGCCTGGAGAGGTACTGGATGAGCTTCAGGCAGCCGTTGGACAGCCTGTGGGCCTCGTCGATTATTACGAGCGTGCTTCCACCCTGAATCCTGTTCTGGGAAACCCTCATGCCCAGGTTCAGGAGCTGCTCTTTTACTGTCGAGGCCTCGGCAGGGCAGCCGAGCCCCCTGTTTATTTCCTTTATCAGGTCCATCTCGCGGCCCGCGGGTTTCAATACCAGGGCTGAGAGGACCTTGTCGGATGAAAGCTTTTTCAGGAGCTCGAGGATTACGGTCGTCTTGCCTGTGCCGCCGCCGCCTTCGAGGAGCACGGGACCGGTTTTTTTCCTTATCGCCCTCAAGAGGCTCTCGAGGACAGCTGTCTGCACTTCGGAGAGGGATACGGTTCTGGGCACCGGGGCAAAGGGGTCTTCGGTGAAGCCGAAAGCCACAGTGAGCTCCTGGGGCGCGTCCCTGTATATGAGCCTGAGCTCGAGCCTTTTCAGCTCGGAGAGGGCTTCTGTGTTCCAGGGGTTTTTCGTGAGGGCTGTCTCAAAAGCGATTTTCGCCCAGACGATATTGCCCTCCGCAAGGAACAGCGTGCCAAGAAAATACCATGCGGCGTCAAGGTCGTTGTTAAGGTCTATGGAGTCTTTTATTATCGACTCAACTTCTTTGAGCTTCGAAGGGTCTTCATTATAAATGGCCCAGCCGAGCCATGCCCAGTATTCGCCTTCTGCCGGGTTTATGTTCGTTATATCTTTTAAAATGGCAATGGCCGCGCTGAAATCCCGCCTTGATATGGCGCTTCTCGCCCGCATGAACAGGAGCTCGGCATTGAGCTTGGAGTCGACCGGGACTTCAGGGGCCTGGGTCTCCTTTCCGACTTCAAGAAGGACCTCGGGTGTGTAGACGGCCCCTTGCTCATCAGTGAGCAGCCCTGTCAAGGCAAGGCTCAACGCAATCGATTCGGCCCTGTGGCGCAGCAGGTCCGAGCTGTCGAGAGCCTCGGCAAGCGTCCTGCTGCCGTCGATTGTTTCGGCGAAGCGTTTTTCCTGGAGGTTCAACCGGAAATCGTCGATCCTGTAAGCGCTCCCTTCGAAGGTCAACGCTATCTTTCTGCCGAGCAGGCCGTCGAGCCCTGCCCTTATCTTCGCGGCCGGGTAAAAGCCCAGGCTTATGCCTTCCAGTATGAGTGACGCAGGGTGAAAGGGCCTGGAAGGGATGTTTCCCGGCAAATCGGTCTTGATGTACCTGTAGGAGCCCTCGTCCCAGTCGAAGAGCCTGAAGAGCCTTCTTTTGAGCTGGAGCGCGAGGAAGTCTTCGAGGGCCTCAGGGGTAAGAAGGCCCATGGATATGAGGACCTCGCCGTGGCGCTTCTTCTCCTTCAGGACCGTCTCAAGGGAGGTCTCGTACTGCTGCTGGGTTATGACTCCCTCCTGCATGAGGAGCCTTCCGAGCACTTCGTTCAATATGTTGGAGCTTGCCGCGACCGGTATGCCCTGCCTGAAGTAAAAACGCTTTTTAATCGGCTCTTTGATGATATCGAGAACCGCTGATTCGTCTTTTCTCAGGTATATGAGGTGCAACAGTCCGGGGAGACCGACCCTGGCGAGCATGCCCTGCTTTTCTTTCAAAACAAAAACCACCTTTCTGTCAGATGTTGAAAAAGTTCCGTACCTGGATTTTTCAACTACGATTTGGCAATCCATTGATGGATTGCCAGGCAGGCTGTTTTTCAACAGCCTGCTAAGAGTTTGTAGCGGATTGTCCGCCCTTCAGGTCAGTTAAGGTTTTAAGATATGTCTTTCTGACTTTTTCGGCATATCCGGTGTAGTCCTTTAGGAGCTTCTGCCCGGCGTCCATTCCTGAATAGCCGAGCCTTCTGGCCAGCGCCGCAAGCTCTTCTGTTTCTTTATACAGGTAGCCTTCAGGCCTGTCGTGGACGATCCTCTGCCTGGTCTCGATGGAGCGCATGAACAGGTAGGCTTCTTTCAAGGTCCGTGTGTCTTCATCTGTCAGAAGCTTCTCATGGCCGAGCCTTGAGAGGGCTTTCAGGGTGTAAGGCGTCTGAAGGCCTCTTTTATTGCCGCCCCATTTGAGCTGCAAGGCCTGCACAAGGAACTCGCAATCATTGATGCCGCCCTCTCCGGTCTTGATATTATATCGAGTAGCGTCTTCCTTGGCAATTTCAACTTCCATGCGCCCCCGGATGCGGAGCATCTCGTCGACATCAATATGGGTAAGCTCTCTTGTGTAAAGCTCGTCCCAGAGCTTTCTTACCACATTAGCCCCGAAGGCGAGGTCTCCGGCAGCGGCCCTTGCCTTTGTCAGGGCCTGCCTCTCCCATATATGGGTCGACCCGGAGTGATATTTCAAAAGGGCCTCTTCAGAGACTACGAGAGGCCCCGAACTCCCGGAGGGACGAAGGCGCGCGTCAACATTGAACACGAAGCCTTCTTTTGTACGCAGGGTAAGAGCGCTTATTATCCTCTGGCCGAGCTTCACGAAGTATTCGTGCGAGGATATCTCTTTCGGCCCGGTCGTGCGAGAGTCCGCCTTGTCAGTATATACGAATATTATATCAAGGTCAGAGCCGTATATGAGTTCGCGGCCTCCGAGCTTGCCCATGCCGATGACGCTGAAAGAGCCTGTGGGAGACTCCCCGAAGCGCTCCTTGAGCTCGCCTCTGGCAAGGATGATGGCCGCCTCTAAAGCCGCCTCGGCAATAAAGGTTATTTGGTTTGAGACCTGCCGGAGCGTCAACGCCCCGGCTATGTCGTTCATGCCTATCCTGAAAAGCTCCTGGCTCTTGAGCCTTCTTATCGCGTCGAGCTTTGTCTCATAGTCCTTTTCAGAGGAGGCCTCCGCTAAAAAGGCCGAGAGGATATCCTCTTTTCTTTTGCATGGTATGGAAAGCTCCGGAGAGAGCAGGATATCGAGGCTCTCCGGGTGTTCGATAAGGTCTCTCGATAAAAATACGCTCGTGCCCATGACTTTTATGAGCTCGTCCATTACCCCGGGGTTTTCCAGAAGGAGCGAATAAAAAGTCGTCCTCGCGCCGATGGACGATATGAACCTCTCCAGATGGGAAAGGGCCCTGTCCGGGTCAGGCGAGCGTGAGGCCCGCTCAAGGAACCGGGGGCCGAGTTTTTGCAATATGACCCTGGCCTTCGCGCTCAGGTGGATAAAGGACGGCCCTTCACGCAGCAGCGCGAGGTTCTTCGCGGCTGTTTCGGTGTCTTTAAACCCGATTTCCGCGAGCATCTCCTGGGCATCTAGAGCAGGCAGGTCAGGGGAAAGTAGCACCCGGATATGCGCCGGGACATCCCCTGCCTCTTCCGAGGCGTAAAAAAGAGACCTGAAAATCTCGTGTACGGTATGCGTGATCCTTCTGTACTCTTCCCAGAAAAATTCCCCGGCCTTTTTCTTTCCGGTATCTTTAAAGCCCATCATCCTCGCGAGCCTCTCGAGGGCTTCCAAGCTCGGCGGTATGGCCTGGCTCTGCCTGCCCTCGACTATCTGTATCCTGTGCTCCAGGTCGCGGAGGAACTTATAGGCCTGTCTGAGCGAATTTTCTTCGTCTTCTTTTATATATTTTCTCGAAAGCAGCGCTGAGAGGGTCTTGAGGGTATTCCGCTCCCTTATAAGTGTGTCCTTTCCCGCGTGTATGAGCTGCAATGCCTGGCAGAAGAACTCTATCTCCCTTATGCCGCCCGCGCCGAGCTTGACGTCGCTCGCGTCCGGGTTCCTGCGCAGCAGGCTCAGGTCTATCTTCTCTTTCATGGACTTTATTTCTTCTATGGCCGTAAAGTCCAGGTACTTCCTGAAGACAAAGGGCCTTATCATCGAGAGGAACTCTTCGCCGAGCTGTAATGAACCGGCGACCGGCCTTGCCTTTATCATGGCGGCCCGCTCCCACATCTGCCCCCATGACTCGTAGTAGACTTCGGCGCTGCGAAGAGAGTTTGCTGCGTCCCCGCTCTTTCCTTCGGGCCGAAGGTCAAGGTCTACCCTGAAGACAAAGCCGTCTTCGGTTACGCTCGATATGAGCTTCGTTACCATCATCGAGGCCTTGACGAAAAAAGCGTGCAGAGAGATTGCCGAGTTGTCCTTGCCTTCGACCCCGGTTGTCTCTCCCTTGTCGGATGAGTATATATAAATGATGTCGATATCTGATGAGAAGTTAAGCTCGCGGCCGCCGAGCTTGCCCATGCCTATTACCGTAAGCTCTGCCTCTTTTTCCACGCCGTCCGCGCCGATATAAAAGGGGCTGCCGTGGGCCGCCTTGTGGCGGGTGATAGAGAACTTTACGGCGGCGTCAAGGCAGGCTGAGGCAAGGTCTGAAAGCTCCCTTGTCGTTTCTTCGAGAGGGGCAAGCCTCAACAAGTCGCGGCTGCCAATCCTCAGGTATTCGCGCTGCTTTATGAGCCGGAGCTCTTTTGGGACCTCTTCCACGGTGGAAAGTGATTCGGTCCTTGAGGCGGCTTCATTCATTATAGATTCGAGTGTTCGCGAGGCATGGAGCCCCTCGTTGAAAAGCCACGTGAGGTACTCGGGGTTTTTGAGGATAATGGAGGTCAGAAAGTGCGAAGAGCCGCAGACCGCTACGAGACGGGAGAGGTCTGCGGCGTCAAGTTTCTGTATGGTATTGGCGCATTCGGCAACAACCCTTTCAAGGTTATTGAGGGCCGCGTCAGGCGAGGGGGATTCAAGGACGCTTTGAAGGATAGGGTCGAGAGAGCCGCTAAGAGGGCTCTTATCGAGCGCATTGAGGTTACGCAGGGCGCACCTCGGGTCAGAAAAGCCCAGCTCGCCGAGCTTGACAGAGGCTTCGGTTTCAACCTTACTTAATATGCCCTTGACCATTCAAGGCATGATAATTCATCCATACGCAAAAGGCAATAGGCCTCAAGCGTAACTCTGCTCAGTTCCTTGACAAATCGGGCCAGGGTGCCTACATTATAAGAAATCAGTAATCCCCGATAATTCAGGGGAAAGGAGACGCCCATGCGGCTCGACAAGTTCACCATAAAATCCCAGGAAGCCTTGCAGGACGCTCAGAACAGGGCTGAGGCCCTGGAGCAGCAGGAGGTCACACCGGAGCACCTTCTCCTGTCGCTCATGAGCCAGGACGGGGGCATAACAGCCCCGCTCTTGCAGAGGATAGGCGCGAACGCGCCACTTCTGCGTGGCCAGCTTGAGGATACCTTGAAAAAGCTCCCCCGGGTCTACGGGGCAGGGGCCGAGACTTATATTTCACAAAGGCTGAAATCCGTGATGGACGCCGCCATGAGAGAGGCAAGGGACATGAAGGACGAGTTCGTCTCGTCCGAGCACCTCCTTCTGGCCATATCCGGCGAGAGGGCAGGGGAAGCGAGCCGCCTTCTTGCCTCTCACGGGGTTACAAGGGATACCATATTAAAGGCCCTTACATCGGTGCGGGGCACGCAGAGGGTCACTGACCAGATGCCTGAGGAGAAATACCAGTCTGTCGCCAAATACACGAGAGACCTCGTGGAGCTTGCGCGCTCCAACAAGCTCGACCCGGTGATCGGCAGGGACGAGGAGATAAGACGCGTCATACAGGTCTTGTCAAGGCGGACGAAGAACAACCCGGTCTTGATAGGCGAGGCAGGGGTCGGAAAGACCGCCATTGTCGAGGGGCTCAGCCAAAGGATAGTCGCCGGGGATGTGCCCGAGACCTTGAGGAACAAGAGGCTCCTGGCCCTTGACCTGGGCTCCCTCATAGCGGGCACAAAATACAGGGGCGAGTTCGAGGACAGGCTCAAGGCC
>JACPGA010000074.1 GCA_016182705.1 Deltaproteobacteria bacterium | reverse complement strand
AACGGCAAGAGCATCATGGGAATACTCATACTCGCGGCCACGCAGGGCTCGAAGATAACGGTCAAGGCTGACGGACAGGATGCCGAGGCCGCCATCGAAGCGCTCGGCAAACTTATTGACGACGGTTTCGGCGAGGATTGATGACTGACTCCAAAAAACAAGTCGTATTGATGAAAGGCATAGGCGTGTCCTCGGGCATCGTCATCGGGCGCGCCTATATCCTTGAGCGGGGCATGGTCGAGCCAACCCAGTTCTGCTATCTCGACCCTTCAGAGACCGAAGGGGAGATAGAGCGGTTCAGGGCGGCATTGAAGACTTCCAGGGAACAGCTCGTGCGCATAAAGCGCAAGATGGAGCTGGATGGCAAGGGCAAGGAACACATCCGCATCATCGACGCCCACCTGATGATCCTCAAAGACAACATGCTCATCAACGACACCATCAAGGCCATAAGCGGGCAGAGGGTGAACGCCGAGTGGGCCTTGAAGACCGTCCTCAAGGACATAATGGAATATTTCGAGAAGATGGACGACCCGTACCTGCGCGAGCGGGCCATGGACATAGAGCATATCGTGAACAGGCTCCTCCTGAACCTCATGGGAAGGAAGCACGAGTCCATAGCCGATATAAAAGAGCCCGTCGTCGTCGTGGCGCATGACCTGGCGCCAACTGACACCGCGCAGATGGTAAAGGGCACGGTTTTGGGCTTTTTGACCGACGTCGGCGGCAAGACCTCGCACACGGCTATCATGGCCAGGTCCCTTGAGATACCCGCTGTCGTTGGCCTTGAGTCGATCACCAGGAAGGCCGAGTCCGGCGATATAGTCATCGTCGACGGCACGACCGGGACTGTCATCATAAACCCCTCCGAGAGCGTCGTAGAGGTCTACAAGAGAAGGCGCGAGAGGTACGAGAACTACGGCAAGGCCCTGTTCCATTACAAGGACCTGCCGAGCGAGACGACCGACGGCAGGAGGGTGCGCCTCATCGGCAACATGGAGATCGTCGAGGAGATCGACGCTCTCGTCGAGCACGGCGCCGAGGGGATAGGCCTGTACAGGACTGAGTTCCTTTACCTCAACAGGAAAGACCTTCCGACCGAGGAGGAGCACGTCAGGGCCTACAGGCAGGTCGCCAGGAAGATGGCTCCGAACCCGGTGGTCATACGGACGCTCGACGTCGGCGGGGACAAGATACTTACGCAGGTGGAATCCCAGAAGGAGATAAACCCGGCTCTTGGCCTTCGTGCCATAAGGTTCTGCCTCAAGAACATCGACATATTCAAGACCCAGCTCCGGGGGATACTGCGCGCCAGCTCGTACGGCGACATAAAGATAATGTTCCCGATGATATCCGGCATAGAGGAGATACGGCGCGCCAAGCAGATACTCGAGGAGTGCAAGCGGGAATTGAAGAGCGAAGGCAAGGCCTTCAACCCGGACATCGAGGTTGGCGTCATGATAGAGGTTCCTTCGGCAGCCATGATAGCGGACCTCATAGTCAAGGAAGTGAGCTTCATCTCGATAGGCACCAACGACCTCCTTCAGTACTCGCTTGCCATAGACAGGGTGAATGAGCACGTAGCATACCTGTACGAGCCGTTCCATCCGGCGGTCCTGAGGATAATTAAAAACGTCGTCGAGGCCGCTAACAAGGCAGGCGTTTCCGTAAGCGTCTGCGGCGAGATGGCAGGCGAGCCGGAGTACGCGCTCATACTGCTGGGCTTCGGCGTTGACCAGCTCTCGATGAACGCGTACTCGGTCCTGCGCGTCAAAAGGCTGATTCGGTCGATAAGCCACGCCGAGGCTAAAAAGATCTGCAAGAACATCCTGGGCTTCGCGACGGCCAAGGAAGTGGAAAACTACATCAATATGAAGCTGCCCGGCCTCTATAAGGAAGAGTTCTGGAGCTGAACAAAAATTGCTGTTTTTTCCGGTCTCTTCGCAGGAGCGCAAGTAAAAATGCTCACATATTGACATATATGCTCCGCTTTTTACTTCCACCCCGCATCGGCCTCGTAAAAGATATCTGATTTTTTGAAGGCCTTCCTGAAAGGCGGGACTGAACACCCGGGGAGGCATCTGAAAGCGTAACGGATACGCTGTTTTCGGCTGAGGTTTTTAGGTTGACAAACCTTTTGAAAGAATCGATAATAAATAACTCTTTCATTTAGTTTTTCCTTTGACAAAGAAAATACAGGAGGCTCAAATAATGGCAAATAGGGAGTATCTGTTCACTTCGGAGTCTGTTACCGAAGGGCATCCGGACAAGGTAGCAGATCAGGTATCTGACGCTATACTCGACGCGCTTCTCACCGAAGACCCGAAAAGCAGGGTAGCGTGCGAAACGCTCGTCACCACTGGACTGGCTCTTATCGCGGGAGAGATAACCACCACGGCCAGGATAGACTATCAGGACGTCGTAAGAGAGACCATAAAGGACATCGGCTACACCGACGCCTCGATGGGCTTCGACTACAAG
Source organism: Deltaproteobacteria bacterium (assembly GCA_016182705.1). Classification (GTDB taxonomy): domain Bacteria; phylum Desulfobacterota; class GWC2-55-46; order GWC2-55-46; family GWC2-55-46; genus GWA2-54-12. The sequence continues at coordinate 3,974 of JACPGA010000074.1, read as the reverse complement.
ACCTGCGCTGTAATGGTCACACTTGACAGGCAGTCCCCTGACATCGCCATGGGCGTCAACAGCTCCGAGGAAAAGGAGCAGGGCGCCGGAGACCAGGGACTCATGTTCGGATACGCCTGCGACCATACGGCAGAGCTTATGCCCATGCCTATAGCGCTGGCGCACAAGATAACCCACAGGCTCGCCGAAGTCGGCCCGCGGTCGTCGACGCGGTCGTCGTGTCCAGCCAGCATTCTCCCGAAGTGGACCAGAAGAAGCTGAGGGAAGGCATAATAGAGGAAGTCATCAAGAAGGTCGTCCCGGCCGAACTCCTTGATTCGAAGACGAAGTACTTCATAAACCCGACCGGCCAGTTCATCGTGGGCGGCCCCCACGGCGACTGCGGACTTACCGGCAGGAAGATAATAGTCGACACCTACGGCGGCCACGGCAGCCACGGCGGCGGAGCCTTCTCAGGCAAGGACCCCTCAAAGGTCGACCGCAGCGCGTCCTATCTCGCCAGGTACATAGCGAAGAACGTCGTCGCGGCGGGACTCGCGGCCGAGTGCGAAGTCCAGCTCGCTTACGCCATAGGCGTGGCTGACCCGGTCTCCGTCATGGTCGACACCTTCGGGACCGAGAAGATCGCGGTCGAGAAGATCGAAGACCTCATAAAGGCGAACTTCCGCATGAAGCCCGCGGAGCTCATAAAAGACCTCCAGCTTCTGAGGCCTATCTACAGAAAGACGGCCGCTTACGGCCACTTCGGCAGAAACGAGGAAGGCTTCAGGTGGGAGACTACCGACAAGGCTGAAGCCTTGAGAAAAGCCGCTGGCGTAGGCGCGTAACCGGAAATCCGTTTGGAGTGGTGGCTTTGGGGGCATGCCCTCAAGGCCATCATTTTTGTAAGCTGAATTTAAAATACGAGAATATCTGGAGGAAAGATGGATTTTCATGTAAAGGATATCAATCTCAGCGCCATGGGCAAGAAAAGGATCGAATGGGCTGAGTCGGACATGCCCGTGCTGAGGCAGGTAAAGGAGACCTTCGCCAAGAAAAAGCCCCTCAAGGGCTCGAAGATCGCAGCCTGTCTGCATGTTACCACAGAGACCGCCAACCTGATGATAACGCTCAAGGCGGGCGGAGCCGATATAGTGCTTTGCGCCTCAAACCCCTTGAGCACCCAGGACGACGTCGCGGCCTCCCTCGTGAAGGACTACGGCATCCCGGTCTACGCGATAAAGGGCGAGGACAACAAGACCTATTACAAGCACCTGAACGCGGCGCTTGATATGAAGCCCAACATCACCATGGACGACGGCGCTGACCTTGTCTCGCTCCTCCATACTGACAGGAAGGAGCTTGTCGCCGGCGTCCTTGGCTCCACCGAGGAGACCACCACAGGCGTCATAAGGCTCAAGAGCCTTGCCGCCAACAAGATATTGAAGTTCCCGGTCATCGCCGTGAACGACGCCCAGACCAAGCACTTCTTCGACAACCGCTACGGCACTGGCCAGTCCACGCTTGACGGTATCCTGCGCGCGACGAACAGGCTGTTCGCCGGCTCCAATTTTGTCGTCTGCGGCTACGGCTGGTGCGGCAAGGGAGTAGCGATGAGGGCGAAGGGCATGGGCGCGAACGTTATCGTGACCGAGATAGACCCGCTGAAGGCGCTTGAGGCCGTAATGGACGGCTTCAGGGTAATGCCGATAGCCGACGCCGCCAAGTTGGGCGACTTTTTCTGCACCGTCACCGGAAACCTCAACGTCATCAGGAAAGAGCACTTCCTCAAGATGAAGGATGGCGCCCTGGTGTCCAACTCCGGCCACTTTAACGTCGAGCTCGACCTCGTGGGCCTCAAGGCCGTGAGCAAGGGCAAGAGGGTCGTAAGGGAGTTTGTCGAGGAGTATACCCTGAAGAGCGGCAAGACCGTATGCGTGCTCGGAGAGGGCAGGCTTATCAACCTCGCCGCTGCCGAAGGGCACCCGGCTTCCGTCATGGATATGAGCTTCGCAAACCAGGCCCTGGCGGCCGACTTCCTGGTGAAAAAGGGCAAGACCCTCTCGAACCAGGTCTACACTGTGCCGGTCGAGATAGACAAGGACATAGCGAAGCTCAAGCTCGCGGCCCTTGGGATGAAGATAGACACGCTCACAGCGGAACAGAAGAAATATCTGGCCTCCTGGGAGATGGGAACATAGTAAGCCTTGAAAAGGGGCGGAAGGAGATTTTCTCCTTCCGCCCCTTTTTTTTGCCCTCCGGCCTTCAGGTCGAGCGGGGTGAAAAGCGCCCTTTACATAAGGGTAAGTTGTTTGATAAAATGTCAATCTGAGGGTCAATGGCTGACCCTGTATTGCCTCCCTTGCGCGGCGGCGTGATTACACAGCGTGGGTTTCTCTTATGGCAGGAAGGGCCCAGGGTTCGCGCGAATACCCCTTTTCAGGCGATGTGCCTCCGGGCCGGTTGCCTGCCGTAGACACAAGCCCTCCTTCATGCCATTCGTTATCTGCATTGTATGGTATTCGCTCGTTATTTTGACGATTATCCCAGTATCGGCGGGGCTTTGAAGTGTCTAATCGAGATATAAAGTCTGAGCGGTTCAGGGAGTTTCTGGCCGAGGCCGAAGACATACTGAACTCCATGGGCAAAGGGCTCCTGAAGCTCGGCAAAGGTGTCAAGGCAGGCGTCATCGACCCGGCCGTGCTGAACAGCATATTCCGCAGCGCCCATACGCTCAAGGGCATGTCCGGCATATTCGATTTCAGGGATATGGCGACACTGAGCCATTCCCTCGAGGACACGCTGGACCTTTTGCGCCTCGGCAGGATAGCCCTCACCGATGACGTGCTCTACTGCGTGATGAGCGCGCATTCCCTCCTGGTGAAGATACTTGCCTCAAAGGGCGCTGGCGAGTTCGCGGCTGAGATAGAAGCCCTCAGGGAAAATCTCGCTCAATCCCATGTCAAGAAGGCCAGGCCCAAGGAGGAGATATCCAAGGAGCTGGTATCGGTCCTCACGGAGTACGAAGAGCACAGGCTCCGTGAGTGCCTTCGCGAAAAGCATAACATCTTCATTGTGAACGTGAAGTTTCCGATTACGAGCTTTGACAAGGGCTACGTCGCCTTGACAGAGCTGCTGAAGACCGAAGCCGAAGTGATCGCCACGCTGCCGTCCACCAGGACAAGCCATGAAGTCCTCTTCTTCGACATACTCATAGGCACTACAAAAGACAGGCCGTTCATAACGGACCTTATAAAGCACGCGGCAGACACGGAAATACGTGTCCTTTCAGAGCCGGCTTCAAAACCAACCCAGTCCATCCCCACAATCGACGAGATGAAGGGCCACGGCACGCAAAGCCGCGAGACCCTGAGGCGCGTGAGCAACACGGTCAGGGTCAACATCGCCAAGCTCGACCATATAATGAACATCATAAGCGACCTCGGCATACTCAAATCAAGCATAGCCGCCCTCGGGGCCGAGCTCAAGAACGAACGCGAGCTTTCGGTCTACGGCATAGAGCTTTCCAGGGCTGAAAAGACGCTGGAAAGAAAGCTCTTAGAGCTTCGGGACAGCGTCCTGGACATCAGGATGGTCCCCGTAGGCCAGCTCTTCGGCAGGTTCGACACCTTCATCGGGAAGATCGCCAGGGAGGCCGCCAAGGAAGTAAGAGTAGTCACTCACGGGGACGAAACCGAGCTTGACAAGCTCATCGTCGAAGAGCTCGCCGACCCTCTCATGCACATCATGAGGAATGTCGTTGACCACGCACTTGAAGCACCCGCTGTAAGGGAGGCCCTCGGCAAATCGAGGACCGGCACCATAACGCTTTCCGCCTACCAGAAGGGCAACCACGTCATCATCGAGGTAAAAGACGACGGCTCAGGCATCGACTCGGAGTTCATAAAGGAAAAGGCGGTGGACAGGGGCCTTATTACGAGGGAATTCGCAAAGGGCCTTTCCAGGCAGGAGTCGCTCGAGCTCATATTCCTGCC
>JACPGA010000084.1 GCA_016182705.1 Deltaproteobacteria bacterium | reverse complement strand
TTTCGTCAGCATGAGCCTGTCCCTGTTCACGAGATAGATGTCCAGGCTTTTATATGAAGTCAGGGACATCCACTCGATCTCGTCCTCTGTCAGCCCGGGGGCTCCCAGGAATACTTCTTCGAGCTTTTCGATCGACACGAAACCGACAATGACGCCCAGGAGACTTTTGTCAGAGCGGCTGTATACCGGGGCCGTCACGGCGAGTTCGGGCATGCCCAGGAGGCCCTTCTCGCGCATGGTTATGTTTGCCCCCTCGATCCCTTTCACGAAAAACTCCTCATCTCGCTGAACTTTCCCGACGGCTGCGCTGTTCGTTGAGGCGACGGTAACCCCGGAGGTATTTATGACGGAGATCCTGAAAAAATATTTTACGATCGGCATTTTGTTTTCGATGATGTATCTGCTTAAAACCTCATCCGAAGCAATATTCCTTTTTACAGCGCGCTCGAGCTCGTCCCTTATTACGCCGTCGCTGGCGAAATCCAGCATCCGGTTCCTGACTATCTCGAAGAAAAGAAACAGCTCTCCGGCCCTGGCCTCGGAAATGCTCCTCAAGTCATCAAGGATAAGCGCCTCGACATGTTTGCGGGTGGAGTTAAGGCTCAGGAAAAAGGCAACAATTATGGGCAGGAGTACGGCGATGAACGCCAGCAGAATTTTATAAGCAAGGGGAAAAGGCCTTTTCATTCTCACCGTGACCGGAAGACGCATCGACGCCCTTCCATGAGCTTTTTCAAGATGATCCTGGTTGATATTAACAGGGCAGGTCTTGCGGCCAGGCTCTTTTTTTTGAAGCTGCCGCGTGAAGAAACGGCAGCTCGAACCCTACAGGTTTTCGATATATCTCCGGCGCGCCTCCTCGATTATCATCTGGGCCTCTTTGTGCCCGGCCCAGCCCTCGATCCCTGTTTTTTTCTTTTCCAGGTCCTTGTATATCCTGAAAAAGTGCCCTATTTCATGGAGAAGGTGCGGAGGCACTTCCTGCAGCGTCCTTATATGGTTCCAGAGCGGGTCGCCCAACGGCACGCACAGTATCTTTTCGTCAGGGCCCTTTTCATCCCACATCTTGAAAAGTCCCACCGGCCTGGCCTCTATGTGACAGCCGGGAAAGGTCGGCTCCCACAGGAGCACCAGCGCGTCGAGGGCGTCTCCGTCCCTGCCGAGGGTATCCGTGATAAAGCCGTAGTCGCTCGGGTAATGGACGGACGAGAAAAGCATCCTGTCGAAGCGCAGGACTTTTCTTTCAGGGTCCCACTCGTACTTGTTCCGGCAGCCCTTGGGTATTTCGATGAAGACCGTGACAACCGGCTCTGTCTCCAAAATGCCCCTCCTCAATAGATTCTGCGCGCCGCGTCTATTAAACCGATGCGACGACGCACGCAAGCGGCCCTGTTGGAAGTCTACTGGAGGGGCGAGAGGTTGTCAAACCGGGGCGGGAAGTTTCCGGCTAATTCATTCGCTTTTCTGCCGAGGCGAAACCCTGGGGTTCAGCCAGCTGATTTCTTATGGCGAAAGTAATGAGCTGAGGCCTGTTCTGAATATCCAGCTTGTGAAAGATCCGCTGCAGGTGTGTTTTGACCGTAGGTTCGCTTATGCAGAGCTTTTCAGCTATCTCCCTGTTTCTGTAGCCCTGGCCCACAAGCCCCACCACCTCCCACTCCCTTCCGGAAAGGGAAGGCCTGCTGTTCTTTTTCAGGGCATGCAGGCCTGTAAGAAGGTTTTTGATGTCTATCTTGTCCAGCCATATCTCGCCTCCGGCAACCTCTCTTATGGCCTTCTTGAGAAGAAGCGGTGTGGAGTTGGCGACCAGAACGCCTTTCAATCCCTTCGTCAGCACCGCTGATATAATGTTGTCCTCCCCGCAGCTGGAGCCAGGGCGCATTATCTCGATTACCTTTATGTCTTCGCTGCCCTCAAGCAGCCTCAAGATGCCCTCTGAGAACAGCAGGTTGCTGAAAGCGAGCATCACCTTTATCATTTTCAATCGAGCCTTTCAGTTCTTTTTAAGCGCGGGGTTTACCTGGATAAAAATACATGATCAGGCTGCTCAAAAAGCTCCCTATACAAGACGCCGCAGGAGCGGGCGGCAATGACAACGGCGCAGATGGACTTTGCGCCAGCCTTCTATATCGTGTCGAACGAGCAAATGTCCGTCTGCTTGATAATCTTCTTGAGCTTGTCCAGGGCCTTGACCTCTATCTGGCGGACGCGCTCCCTTGTCACCCCGAAGGACTTGCCAATTGATTCGAGCGTCTGCGGCTCGTCGGATTCAAGGCCGAACCTGAGCTTCAGTATGGTCCTCTCGTTATCGTCGAGCATGCCGAGCCAGTTGGTTATCCTCTCGGTCCTTCTCGACTCGTCTATTATCTCCATCGGGCTGGGGAACCTGTCATCTTCCAGCCTGTCAAGGAGCGACTGGTCGGTGTCGTCAGGGAAGCTCGCCTCAAGGGAATAGCTCTTTTTGCTTATCGTGTTAAGCTTTTTCACGTACCTGCCGGAAAGGCCGGTCTTCTCCGTGAGTTCCACTATGCTCGGCTCCCTCTTCAGGGTCCTCGAAAGCTCCCTTGTGGCCCTCGTGAGCTTGGATATATCCGCCGTGACGTGTATGGGAAGCCTCACGATCGAAGACTGGTTGGCTATGGCGCGCTCTATTGCCTGCTTTATCCAGTAGGTCGCGTAAGTCGAGAACTTGCAGCCCTTGGTCGCCTTGAAGCGCTCGACGGACTTTATGAGGCCTATGTTGCCCTCTTCAATGAGGTCCTGAAGTGGAAGACCCCTGTTCAGGTATCTTTTGGCTATGTTCACGACCAGGCGCAGGTTCGCCTCTATCATCTTCCTTCTTGATTCCATGCAGCCCTTGGCTATCTTCCTCGCCAGGGTCTTTTCCTCATCAGAGGTCAGGAGGGCGAATTTTTTTATTCCGCTGAAGTATACCTTTACCGAATCGGAAGCGGTCGTGGTCTCCTTTTCCTTGTCTTCCCTCTTAGCGCGCCTTCTGGGTTTGACTTCAACGACGACGGGCGTCTGCGCGCTGTCTTTTATCCCGGCGCCTTCAAGGGCGTCTTTGCCGTCAGCCTCGCCGCCAAGCCTGTAGGGGAGCGGCCAGTTCTCCGCGCCATTCACCGCGCTCCCTTTCGCGGCTTT
>JACPGA010000067.1 GCA_016182705.1 Deltaproteobacteria bacterium | reverse complement strand
CGCGGACGAAGTCGCCAAGCCGTTCATCAAGGAGTCGAAGTTCAGGGAATCCCCGCTTGGAAAGCTCGACCTGCTGGTCGACCTCAACATGCGTATGAACACGACCCCGACGTACTGCGATATCGTCCTCCCGACCGCTCACTGGTACGAGAAGGAAGACATCAACACCACGGAGCTCCACTCCTTCGTTCACCCCATGGGCGCAGCTGTTCAGCCGAACTGGGAAGCGAAGACCGACTGGGATGCCTTCAAGTTCATCTCGAAGAAGTTCTCCGAGCTGGCCAAGAAGCACTTCCAGAAGCCCGTCAAGGACATCGTCATGAACCCGCTTATGCACGATACCCCGGGCGAGATAGCCCAGCCGGCTCTTAAGGGCGTGCTGGACTGGAAGAAGGGCGAGTGCGAGGCAATTCCTGGAAAGACCATGCCGACCTTCGCCATCGTGGAGAGGGATTACACTCAGATCGACAAGCAGTACAGCTCGGTCGGACCCCTCCAGAAGGGCAAGTATGGCTTCCACGGCATCATGCTCGACGGCAAGGACCTGTATGAGAACTACCTCAACCAGGAGCACATAGAGAAGAAGGAAGTCAACGGTCAGAAGCTCATCTCCCTCGAGACCGCCAAGGATGCCGCGAACTTCGTGCTCGCGTTCTCCGGCGCCACGAACGGAGAGGTCTGCTTCAGGCAGTGGTGGGAAGAAGAGCACCACACCGGTCTGCACGGACATGAGTACCTTGAAGCCAGGAAACAGGCCCGCGCGGTCTGCCCTGAGATCAAGTACCTCATACCTGACGACAGGGTTCATGGCATAGCCCATGAAATGGCCAGCGGCAACAGGAACGTAAGCATGACTTACGACGACATCGTTGCCCAGCCGAGGCGCTGGCTCACCACCCCGCTCTGGACCGGCGACAACAGAAGAGGAAGGGCCTACGGCACCTGGACAATCCAGACCGAGCAGCTTGTGCCCTGGAGGACGCTGTCCGGACGTCAGCACACTTATCTTGACCACCCGGTTTACCTGGACTTCGGCGAAGCTCTCGCGACCGCCAAGCACAGGCTGAACCCGGCCAAGATGAACGAGGTGCAGAAGTCCGACAAGACCGACGCGCTCCACCTCAACTACATCACGCCGCATAGCAAGTGGGCCATACATTCGACCCACTACGACAACCTCAGAATGCTCACGCTGTCCAGGGGCGGTAACTCCATCTGGATCAACGACAGAGACGCTGAGAGCGTAGGCATAAAGGATAACGACTGGGTAGAGGCGTACAACGACAACGGAGTATTTGTTTGCCGCGCCGTCGTCAGTGCCAGGATCCCGGCCGGTTCTTCCTTCGCTTATCACTCTCAGGAAAGGACGATCAACGTCCCGAAGTCTGAGCAGAGAAACAAGATCAGGGGCGGATACCATAACTCGCTCACCAGGCAGAGACTTAAGCCGCAGCTCATGACCGGCGGTTACGGTCAGTTCTCCTACGGCTTCAACGCTTGGGGCCCGATCCCGACCATCAGGGATACAACGGTGCTGGTGAGGAAAATGAGAAACCAGGAGGTGAAGTGGTAATATGGATCTCAGAGCTCAACTTTCAATGAGTTTTCATATGGACAAGTGCATCGGCTGCCATACCTGCAGCGTGTCCTGCAAGAACGTCTGGACATCGCGCAGAGGCGCCGAGTACATGTGGTGGAACAACGTCGAGACGAAGCCCGGCGCCGGCTACCCCCTCACCTGGGAAGACCAGGAGAGGTACAGGGGCGGATGGGAAGTCTCCGGCGGGACCTTGAGGCTTAAGCTCCTCAAGGGCCCCGGGAAGATAAGGACGCTGGCGAACATATTCTTCCAGCCCAACCTTCCGACGATAGACGATTACTACGAGCCGTTCACCTACGACTATCAGAACCTGTTCAACGCTCCGGCAGGCGACGACCAGCCGACCGCAAGGCCGAGGTCGCTCATCACCGGCGAGTTCATGGAGAAGATAGCCCTGGGACGAACTGGGACGACGACATGGGAGGATCTCCCCTGTACGCCGCGAACGACCCGAACCTCAAGGGCCTCTCGGAGTCCCAGAAGGAGCTGCTGACCAAGTTCCACAAGCTCTTCTTCTTCTATCTCCCGAGGATCTGTAACCACTGCCTCAACCCCGCTTGCGTAGCGTCCTGCCCGTCAGGCGCCATCTACAAGAGGGGCGAGGACGGCATAGTCCTGATCGATCAGGACACCTGCCGCGCCTGGAGATTCTGCGTCTCCGCTTGCCCGTTCAAGAAGCCCTATTACAACTGGGCGAACGGCAAGTCCGAGAAGTGCATATTCTGCTATCCGAGGACCGAGACCGGCCAGGCCAACGCCTGCGCCCATGCCTGCACAGGCAGGATCAGGTTCGTCGGCGTGCTCTTCTATGACGCTGACAGGATAGAAGAGGTCGCAAAGACTCCGGACGAAAGGCTCGTGGACGCGATGAGGGACATCGTCCTTGATCCCAAGGACCCCAGAGTCATCGAAGAGGCCAGAAAGCAGGGCATCGACGAGAACTGGATTGCCGCGGCACAGAACTCCCCTTCTTACAATCTGTTCAAGAAGTGGAGAATCGCGATGCCTAACCATCCGGAGTTCAGGACTCTTCCGATGAACTTCTACGTTCCGCCTCTTTCACCGGTCATCCACAACGCGAAGGCCGAGAACGGCGGAACCTTTGATGGCGAGTCCATGGAGTTCTTCAACTCCATCGACAAGATGAGGATACCCGTAAGGTACCTTGCCAACCTCCTTAGCGCCGGTAACGAGCAGGTTGTTATCGAGTCGCTCAAGAAGCAGATGGCTGTAAGGCTGTGGGTACGTCAGCAGAGGGTAGGCGACATCGGCGACAGCGCCGCCAAGGCCGCTCTTTCAGCAGTAGGCCTCACCCCTGAGGATGCTTTCGAGATCTACAAGCTGGTCTCGCTCGGCACCTTCCAGGAGAGGTTCGTAATACCCGAGACCCATCGCGAGACGATGACCACGGTCGACCCCAGGACCATGTACGAGAAGAGGGGCACGGTCGGCTTCGGCCAGAAGAAGCAGGAACTCGTTTCGAGGCAGTGGTAATCGGTGAGTAACGGAAAAAACATATACGCGCTTCTTGCCGGGCTGCTTGAACACCCGGCGGAGGATATCAAGATAAAAGCCGAGCAGTGCATCAAGGCTCTGGCCGATTGTCCGCAGTATCCTCCTGAGATCACCGAGGAGCTGAACAAGTTCAAGAAGGACCTGGAGAACATCCCCCTTGACGATGTCAAGGGGGTGTACTCCTACACCTTCGAACTTACGAGCGACTTCACTTTGGACCTGGGTTATCATGTTTTCGACGGGTTCAGGCGCTCGAACAGCCTCGCTGCGATCAAGGGCATGTATAGGGACAAGGGTTTTCCGCTCGAAGAGCGCGCTGGAGGAGAGCTGCCTGACCATCTCCCGGTAATACTGCACTTCATGTCGTTCACGGATGACGAGGAGCTGCTGGGCAACTTCCGGGAGACGTTCGTAATAAAGGCGCTCGAAAAGCTCCATAAAAACTTCGAGAGAAATAAGAAAAACCTCTACTGGCACGTAATCAACGCCGTTTACAGAATCATCGACAAAGACGTAAAAGGAGGAGAATAATGGACAAGGTCCTGTTTGGCGTTATGCCGTATATCTTATTGATGACGGCTATCGTCGGCGCAATATGGAGATTCAAAAGCAACAAGTACACGTGGTCGTCACAGTCGTCCCAGTTCCTGGAGAACAAGACCCTGTTCTTCGGGTCTTTCCCCTGGCATTACGGGATCATAACGATCCTCCTGGGGCATCTTCTGGGACTGTTCATACCGAAGAGCATCGTGCTCTGGAACGCGGTTCCCGTGAGGCTCTATGTGCTCGAGCTTACCGCTCTGGCCCTCGGCTTCCTCGCCCTGTTCGGTCTTCTGGCCCTTACCTACAGAAGGCTTACGAACAGCAGGGTGAAGGCCGTAACTTCCGGCTGGGACGTGCTCGTGCTCATCATCCTCCTCATCCAGGTCGTTACCGGTCTTGGCAACGCCATCCTCTACAGGTGGGGTTCCAACTGGTACGTCGCGACAGCTGTACCCTGGATGTGGTCGGTCCTGAAGCTGCAGGCCAACCCTGACTATGTGGCCAATCTTCCGCTCATCACGAAGACCCACATATTCAACGCGCTGCTCTTCATCGGGCTTATCCCGTTCTCAAGGCTCGCGCACTTCGTGGTCCTCAACCCTTACAAATACCTCGTACGTCCTTATCAGGTCGTAAGGTGGTACAGGAAGGGCGGCCCGACCGCGAACATCGTTTCGTACAAGTAACAGCCCGGGCGGGCGTCTCAGGACGCCCACCCGTTTTTTTAAGGGGTTAAGGGCGCTGCGATTTTCGAATTTTTCCTCTGAGATCTGGCTTAGCTGCACAATTTGAATCAAGGAGAAAATCTGCAATGGCGAAAATAACGAAATGGGAGCCGGAGAATGAACAGTTCTGGCGTGAGACCGGCAGCAGGCTGGCATGGATTACATGCGGCGTAACCACGTTCTCGCTCATATTTTCATTTGCGACATGGTTTGTCATGAGCGCCGTGGTCGTAAGGCTTCCTAACATAGGTTTCAAGTTCACCACAATGGAACTTTTCTGGCTCGCGGCCATACCGGGTTTCGCGTCAGGCATATTCAGGCTGATCCATTCCTTCTTCATCCCGGTCCTCGGTACAAGGCCGGTGGTGGCAATATCGAATATAATCAAACTCATTCCCATGGTCTGGCTGGGCTACGCGGTGCAGGACCTCAACACATCCTGGGGCACCTTCATGATAATCGCCTTCCTGAGCGGCATGGGCGGCGGTGACTTCTCCTCCTTCATGCCCTCGACCAGCGTTTTCTTCCCGAAAAGACTTCAGGGCCTCGCGCTCGGCCTTCAGGCTGGCATTGGCAACTTCGGCGTCAGCGTTGTGCAGTTC
>JACPGA010000065.1 GCA_016182705.1 Deltaproteobacteria bacterium | reverse complement strand
TATTCATACAATAGCACACTTCCGGTCCTCAAAAGGATAAAGGACGAATCCATTCCCCTTATCCCTGTGACAAGCAAAACAAGGGCGGAGGTGGAACGCCTGCGCGAGCGGCTCGGCGTCAATGACCCGTTCATAACTGAGAACGGAGGAGGAGTGTTCATCCCCTTTGGCCTTTTCCCTTTACCGGTGAAAGGGGAAGAATCCAGGAGCATGAACCTCATACGGCTCGGCACCACGTATGAAGAACTGAAGAGCGCGCTCCGGGGCATACGGGAGAAAACAGGATTTCAGATCACCGGTTTCGCTGACATGACGCCCGAAGAGATCACGGAGCGCACCGGCCTGCCGCCGGAGGACGCGCGCTTGTCCAAGGTCCGCGATTTCGACGAGCCCTTTTTCCTCGACTCCGGCTCTATTGAAGAAGTCAGGCTCCTTGCCGAATCCGCCGGGCTTACTCTTACCCGGGGGAAGATCCTTCACCTCACGGGCGATAACGACAAAGGCCGCGCCGTGGAGATACTCAAGGCCCTTTACAGGGCGCTTTTTGGCAAGGCGGTTTTCATAGGTCTCGGCAACGCGGAGAACGACATCCCGCTGTTGAAGAGCGTCGATTACCCGGTTATCGTAAAAAACGAAGACGGCCATTATGAGCCGGTTGACGGAGTGCCTTCGCTCATAAAGGCCGACGGCACAGGCCCGGAGGGCTGGGCAAAGGCTGTAACCGGCATACTCGATTCCATAAAAGCCTCTGAAAGCTATACCTGCTGATACCGCCGACTTATCCTGCGGAGGAACATGGCTGACCCGGAGCTTAGCCGCGAAGACGTCAAAACCGCTGCTACGGCCGAAAGCGCCGATATCGTAATCGGCATAGCGAGCTACAATAACGCCCGCACCATAGGACATGTCGTGCGCGCGGTCGACGCGGGCCTTGCCAAGTATTTTCCCGGCGAGAAAGCCATAATCATCAACTCAGACGGCGGATCAAAAGACTCCACTCCCGAAGAAGTCCTCAACGCGAAGACCGACCACAAAGCAGTATTCCTGTCGCACAGGCTGCACCCGGTGAACAGGATAACCACTCCCTATCACGGCATCCCCGGCAAGGGGAGCGCCTTCAGGACCATTTTCAAGCTGGCAACCGAGCTCGGCGCGAAGGCTTGCTGCGTGGTCGACGCCGACCTGCGCTCAATTACGCCAGAGTGGATAGAACTCCTCCTGTCCCCGGTCGTAAAGGAGGGCTTTGATTTCGTGGCCCCGCTTTACTCGCGCCACAAGTACGACGGGACTATAACCAACAGCATAATATATCCGCTTACGAGGTCCCTTTACGGCAGGCAGATACGCCAGCCCATAGGAGGCGAGTTCGGCTTCTCCGGCAAGATGGCGGACTTTTACCTGAACCAGGACGTCTGGAACACCGACATAGCAAGGTTCGGCATAGACATATGGATGACGACCGAGGCCCTCGCGGGCGGCTTCAAGGTATGCCAGTCGTACCTGGGCGCGAAGATACACGACCCAAAGGACCCGGGCTCAGACCTGAAGGACATGTTCGTGCAGGTAGTGGGCTCGCTCATGTCGCTCACGGAAAAACATCACGAGCAGTGGATCAACCTTTCCGGCTCCAGGGATGTTCCGACCTTCGGCTTCAAGTACATGGCGGCCGTCGTCCCCATAAAGGTCAACACCGAAGGCATGCTGCGCCACTTCAGGATAGGGGCCAAAAACCTGCGAGATCTGTGGGCGGGCTTCATGGACAAAGAGGCGGTAAGCCATATTGCCGCGCTTGCGCGCGAAGACGCGCCCTTGTTCAGGTTTCCAAAAGAGGACTGGGTGCGCGCTGTTTACGACTGCCTTCTCGCTTACCACCACAGGAAGCTGCCGCCCGAGCACCTTTTGAAATCGCTTATTCCGCTTTATTACGGGCGCACGGCCTCGTTTTTTCTGGAGACCGCCGACATGAGCGACGAGGAAGCTGAAAATGTAGTGGAAGAAGTCGCGGCCGAGTATGAAAAACACAAAAATTATTTAACTGCCAATTGGTAAGGGAGTGAAAAATGGAAAGGATAACAGACCGGCTTTCAGGCTACCTGAGCACTTTCTGGGAAAAACTCATGGAGTTTATCCCTGACGCGCTCATAATCATACTGATAGTAGCCTCCGGCTTCATTGTCGCTTCTTTCGTGAACCATATTTTCCAGAAGGGCTTCCGGGCCGTCAGGTTCGACGCCTGGAGCGAGCAGATAGGGTTTACGACCGCGCTGCGCAAGGCCGGCTTTTCAATAACGCCTACGAAGTTCATGGGGTCGTTCCTGTACTGGTTCGTAGTCGTGCTATTTTTCATGGCTGGTTTCGCGTCCCTGGGCTACGAGGTCACTGACGCGCTGGTCTCGCTTTTTTTCATGTACCTCCCCCGGTTCTTCTCTGCCGTAGTCATAATCGTGTTCGGCTACTTTGCCGCCAACTTCCTCGCGAGGGCCGTCCTCATCGCGGCGGTAAACGCCGGGATTGAATACTCGAAGCTCCTGAGCGAGAGTGTCAGGATATTCCTTTTCATACTCGCTTTCGCTATGGCGTTCGAACAGCTCGCCATAGCCCCGAAGATAGTCCTGACGGCGTTCGCGATCTTTTTCGGCACGATAGGCCTGGCGCTCGCCATAGCATTCGGCGCGGCTGGAAAAGAATACGCGAAAAAAGCGCTGTCGCACCTGTTTTCAAAAAAGGAGGAGGACAGCGGCATAGACCAGCTCTGAGGCGGGTTAAAGTTGTCTCGCGCGCTTCAAAATGCTATACTTCCCTTTCAGACTACAGGGAGGCAAAGCAAAGCAGATGCAGCAGTTCTGGGGAGGAAAATTCAACAGCGAATTACTTGCTGACGCGGCGTTCTTCGCCTTTGAATTTCTTGTCATAACGGTCATCCTTTTTCTTGCCAGGAGGATCGCTCTCGCGGCGTTCAGCCGCTGGGCCGCCAAGACTGATACCAGGGCGGACGATTTCATAATCGATTCAATCAGACACCCGTCCATTTTCTGGATCCTCGCCACTGCCATATACATTACCCTCGCGACCTCGGACCTTCCCGAAAAGTACGTCAATTACGGGCTTAAGGCTCTGTATATCCTCATAATACTTTCCGTGACGCTCGCGCTGGCGAACGTCGCCTCAAGGCTCGTGCAGGGCACAATCGAGAAGTCATCCCCGGGGGCCGCCGTCACCGGCCTTTCAAAGGCTGTCATAAAAGCCGTCATCCTCGCGCTCGGGCTTCTCATAATGCTCAACGGCCTGGGCGTGTCGATCACCCCCATGCTCACGGCCCTGGGCGTTGGCGGCCTTGCCGTGGCTCTCGCGCTCCAGGACTCGCTCTCCAACCTTTTCGCCGGAATGCACCTTCTCATGGAGCGGCCCATCAGGGTCGGAGACTACATAAAGATAGGCTCCGGAGAAGAAGGTTTCGTCTCGGACATAGGCTGGAGGACGACAAAGCTCCGCCAGCCCTCGAATAATACCGTCATAGTACCGAACAACAAGCTCTCCACGAGCATAATCACCAACTACCACATGCCCGTGACCAACCTCTCCTTCCCGATACAGATAAGCGTAAGCTATTCCTCTGACCCCGAGCATGTCGAAAAGGTCCTGCTGGACGAAGTCGAACGCGCTGTAGGCGAGGTCAGCGGTCTTCTGCCCGAGCCTTCCCCAGCGGTAAGGTTCATGCCCGGCTTCGGCCCCTCTTCGCTCGACTTCACCCTCATCTGCCATGTCGCGGAATACGTAGACCAGTACCTGGTCCAGCACGAACTGAGAAAACGCATTTTCAAGAGGTTCCGCCAGGAGGGAATAGAGTTTCCCTTCCCCACGCATACCGTCTATCTTAAAAAGTAAAAAACGCCCATTCCTTGACAGTCCCCTGCCCATAGGCTACCCTCAAAACTAGCCCATAAACAGGTGACCAATGGCCGACTTCTACCATCCCGGAAGCATCACTACGCTCCACAGGCTGGGCAGGCCGAAGCCGGAGCGGCTCATGGCCGAGCTCGAACTCTACAGCATGGTGCGCCCGATCGCGCTCGTGCTCCCGGCCCTGTATTCAGATGTCATGAGCGAAGCCATGAAGGGCATCAGGGAAGAGTTGAAGGGCGCGAAGTTCATACGGGAGATAATCCTGGCCCTGGGCCCCGCAACCGACGACGAGTTCACTCACGCATCCGAGTTCATGTCAGCGCTGCCCCAGGAAGTCACAATACTCCATACCGGCGGGACGAGGATGAGGGAACTTTACAGGACCCTTGAGGAAAACGGCGTGAGCCCCGGCAAGAACGGCAAGGGCCGCAGCGCATGGACAGCCTACGGCTATGTCATCGCGAGCGGCAAATCAAGCTGCATCGCGCTTCACGACTGCGACATACAGAACTACAGCCTCGACCTGCTCGGCAGGCTCTGCTACCCTGTGGCCAGCCCCACGCCCGATTACGTTTTCTGCAAGGGATTTTACGCGAGAGTCACCGAAAAAATGCACGGCAGGGTAACGAGGCTCTTCATCTTCCCGCTGGTAAGGGCTCTCCAGAAGATGGTCTCAAACCCGTTCATCGATTTCCTCGATGCTTTCAGGTACCCGCTTGCCGGAGAATTCTCAATGACTGTGGACGTGGCGCGCATCAACAGGATACCCTGGGACTGGGGCCTCGAGGTCGGCATGCTCGCGGAGGTCTACAGGAACTACTCGACAAAAAGGGTCTGCCAGGTCGACATAGCGGAAAACTACGAGCACAAGCACCAGACGCTATCGGCGGAAGACCCCTCGACCGGCCTCATGAAAATGAGCATAGACATCGCGAAATCCATATTCCGGACAGTCGCTTCCGAGGGCATAGTATTCTCCGACGGGTTTTTCAAATCGCTCATGGCGAGCTACCTGAAGCTCGCCGAGGACAGCATCGTGAAGTACGAAAGCGACGCGGCCATAAACGGCCTTGTCTTTGACAGGCACGAGGAAGCCATGACGGTCGACGCCTTCACCAGG